>PHBN01000154.1 GCA_002840635.1 Deltaproteobacteria bacterium HGW-Deltaproteobacteria-1 | reverse complement strand
GGTCGCGTTTTTATTTTTAATGACTCTTTTAATCACATTTGGCAACAGAGGAGTTGTTGATAATTATTTGATGGGAGAAAGACTGGCTCTGCTGAAAGCTGAGAATGATGAGCTGGCGAGGCAAAACAAGGACCTTGGCAAAACAATACTTCTGTTGCGCAGAGACCCTGCATATATTGAATCAATAGCGCGCAACGAACTGGGAATGGTAAAAAAAGGGGACGTTGTTTACCGGCTGGCAAAATGATGAAAAGCATTTTTTCACGTTAAAAACAACTTGACGGTGCTTTAATGGATTTAAAAGAATTATTTACAGGGAAAAAGAAACTTGTTGGCCTGGATATCGGTTCAAGCTCTCTGAAGCTGGCTGAAATCGTGAGTACATCCAATGGTTATGTGTTGAACCGGTTTCGTCAAATGCCCATTCCTCAAGGAGTGATTGTTGATGGTATAGTGGAAAACGCCAGTGCTTTGTCGGCGGCGGTCAAAGAACTTTTCCACAATTCCGGATGCAGGGGAAAGGGAATTGTAACCTCTCTTTCCGGTGGATCCGTGATTGTGAAAAAAGTCACTCTTGCCCAGATGGAAGAGAAGGATCTGCGTGATCTGATCCGTGATGAAGCCGGCAAATATCTTCCTTTTGATAACATGGATGATGTGAATTATGATTTCCAGATTCTGGGAGATAATGAATATAATCCATCACCGAAGGTTTGCAGGCAAAATACAAGGTGACGGCGGAAGAAGCGGAAAAAATGAAAACGGAAGGTCCTCAGGGCAGTGATCAGGACAATATAGAGCTGAAAAATGCCATCCTGGATTGCGCGGAACCGATATGTTCGGAAATAGAGAGATCCATTGACTACTTCCGTTCAACTTTCGGCGCCGATTACATCAAGCATGTGTATCTGTCCGGCGGATCATCAAGAATTGCAGGTTTAAGTGCCAATTTATCCCAGAGATTAGGTATAGAAACGGATTTAGTCAATCCGCTCTTGAAAATACAATACAACAAGAAAAATATCGACGCGGGCAAGCTCGAGAGCATCAAGACAATCGGTGCTGTAGCCATTGGGCTGGGTTTGAGAAAAATAGGTGATAAATGATTAAAATTAATCTTTTACCTTACCGTGAAAAAGAAAAGAAAGAAAATCTTGCAAGGCAGTTAACGATTATTGCCGGATTGTTTATCATTTTTCTTCTTTGTCTTGCCTGGGGTTATTTCTATATGTTTTCTCAAGTGAAAGACCTGGAAGCAAAACATGCAGAGTCCCAGAAAACCTTGAAAGCCCTGGAAGCAAAAGTGGGCGATCTGGAAAAGTTTAAGAAAGAAAAAGCAGAACTTCAGCTAAAGCTCGGAGTGATTGGCACGCTGGAGGAAAACCGTCTGCTGCCGGTGAAAACGCTTGATGACTTATCCATGCTGGTTCCGCAGCAGAACATCTGGCTCACAAAAATCACGCAGGCGAATGACGGTCTGAAAATAGAGGGCGTTGGCCGGGACAATATTGTCGCTGCAGATTTTATGAAAACCGTTGAAAAGTTTGACCCGATAAAGTCTGTCGATTTGGTTTCTTCAAAAAAGCTGGTGATCGCCGATATGACGTTCCAGCAGTTTATCTTTTCCTGCAAAATGAAAAAGGGATTTTAATTTATGGCCATAACAGCTAACGACATCAAAAAACTGTCTCCGCAGGCCAAGGCCCTGATCGTCATTGTAGTTATTCTGGCCATTGGCTATGTTTATTATTTTTATTTTTTGTCGGATCTCATAACGAAGAAATCAACTCTAGAAAAAGAAAATCAGGACATTGAGGCTCAAATTAAACAAAAAGAAAAAGTATCCGTGGAGCTCAACAAATATAAGGGTGAGGTTGATGTGCTGCAGGATAACTATAAAGTGGCTTTGTTAAAACTTCCCGACCAGCGGGAAATCCCCGGCCTTTTTCATTCTGTCTCACAGGCAGGCAAAGATGCGGGTGTTGAATTTTTATTGTTTGAGCCGAAGCCTGCCGTGCCTAAAGGCATGCCTGATACCGGGAAACCGAAAGTTTCCTCTTTGTTGAAACCATCTGATCAGAGGCAGGATGAGGCACAAAAAGCAGATGCCCAGAAGCCTGCCGGCAAGGGCAAGCCTGGGGATGGAAAAAAGGCGCCGGAGCCAGAACCTTTTTACGAGGAAATACCGGTAAAAGTGACAGTGACAGGTACTTTTCAAAATACAGTTTCCTTTTTCGAAAAAGTGGCAAAACTGCCGCGCATTGTCAATATTTCCGATATTACCATGGGTGACAGGAAGAATGTAAAAGGCCGGGGAGACATTATTACTACATCTTGTACCGTAAAAACGTACATGTTTGTGGATAAAAAAAGAGCAGACAAGTGAAAAGAAAAATGAAAAATATTAAAGTGATCATTTTATGCAATTTGCTGATTCTTTTTATGGTGGCTTTTAGTGTTTACTGTGCCGAGCCGGTCAATCCCGCTCAGCAGCAGGCGAAGCCGTCAACACCCGCAGCCACCATCGGTTCTTCGGAAACCAAGGCACAGCCTTCCTCGCCTCAGGTTGCGGCACCACCTCAAGCACCGGGAACTGTTGCGAAGGATGCCACGACACCGGTGCTTTCATCGCCGTCTGCGACTGCATCCGGCAGTGCATACAGTTACAATCCGGTGAGCAAGCCGGATCCTTTCAAACCGTTTGTTGATGTGGATGTCAAATCTGCACAAAAGAAAAAAGAAGAATCAATCTTTCCGCTGGAGAGGGCAGAGATTGACAGTTTCATCCTTGTGGGAATTGTCGGTGATCAATCAAAGAAAATGGCAGTGGTTCAAGACTCAACTAAAAAGTTCTATCCCGTGTTTGTCGGTGAAACTGCGTAAAAATACTACGAGGTAAAGTCATGAAAAAATATTTATCCAAAGTAATCCCTGCTTTTATAATCATCTCGATGTTTCTTTTCGCTCCGGCCGGGGTGATTACGGATTTAAATGCAGATCAAAATAAAGATCCCGGTGTGGGTTACCTGGAAAATATATTGTTTGAAAAATTAGCCGGACGGGAAAGAATCAGCCTTGTCGTATCTCAACAACCCCGGGTTGCGCCTCCGTCCATACAGAGTGACAGAAGCCTGCTGATCCGGCTGGATGATCTTTTTGCTCCCGATCACATGAGGAACAATGTCGGGGAGGGGCGGCTGCTGAATGTGACCAGTGTGTCGGCCCAGCAGCAGACGGAAGCGGGCAGGCAGTGGGTTAATTTGAGAATCAAGTTAAAGGAAAATGTTCCCTATACCATAAGGCAGGAAGGGAAAATTATTGTTATTGATTTTAATATTTCCGGTGTGGAAGCGAAACTGAAGCAGGCCTTGAAACAGGTTAGCAGAAGTCAGCAGGGCGGTCTTGCCGAAACAGAGACGGACCGATCTGAATTGCGCGACGGAGTAAAAAAATACACAGGCAAAAATATCTCGCTTGATTTTCAGGATGCTGATATAAAAAGCGTTTTACGGTTAATGTCTGAGTATGGCGACAAGAGTATAATCGCCGGCGATGATGTTAAGGGTAATGTCACCTTGACAATGAAAAATGTGCCGTGGGATCAAGCGCTGGATGCCATCCTGAAAATTCATGGCCTGACAAAATATCAGTCAGGCAATGTCATCACGATCATGACGCTGGAAAGAAAGAAAAAAGATGAAAAAGACAAAAAAGATGCCGATGCTGAACAGTATAAGGCCGAGGAAGATCGCAGGGCAAGAACGCTGAAGTCTGATGTCGAAAGAGGGAAACTGCGTCAGATTCTGATCGAAGCGAAAATCGTGGAAGTGTCAGAAGAATTTGTTCGAAATATGGGCGTCCAATGGGGATTCGGCAACAATTCGACCACCGGGAGTTACGGTCTTGGGTTATCTGCAGGCACCAATCCGCTTACGCAGACCAACGCGAGAACACTATCATATCCTGCGGAGATTCCGTTCACACAAACCGGCACAACCGATTTACTTGAGATGGCGGCGGTAAATTTCCCATCCAGTGTTCTGGGACCGACGTTAGGGCTTGTTTTTGGTGGCGCTCGCAGTTTCATCGAGGTTCAGCTTTCGGCCCTAGAGTCAACAACAGAGGGCAAGATAATTTCATCTCCCAAAGTTGTCACGATGGACAACGTGAAAGCCGTCATCAAGCAGGGTGATGAAGTTCCTTATGTGACGCCCGCTTCCGGGACATCGCCTGCAACGGTCACTTTTAAGGAAGCTGTGCTGCGTCTGGAAGTGACCCCTAAAATCACGGATGACGGCCGGATTTCCATGGAAATCAAAGCGACGAATGACACGCCCGATTATGCGCAGGGCGAGAAGCTTCAGGGCAATCCTCCCATTCGCAAAAACGAAGTGGAATCAAAAATTGTCGTATCGGACGGGGATACTGTCGTCATCGGCGGCGTGTCCAAGATTCAGGATTCGAAAATAGACAGTGGTGTTCCCTGGTTCTTAAAGATTCCGATATTCGGCTGGCTTTTCAAAACGGAAAATGTCCAAAAGCAAAAACGGCAACTGATGATATTTATCACGCCAAAGATTCTGGCGGGGTCCGGTCAAATAGATGATCCGTGTGATACGAGCCTTGATAACGTAGACAAGTGCCGCAAGTGGGAATAAAAGAATATTTTCATAATCCGGAATCCCGCCGCTGCACTGCGTTGTGCGGAGGGATTTTTTCGGTAGATTCACGAGTGCTTAAATAAATCATCATTGAGCTGATCTAACCATGAAACCGTTTAACTTAATCGTCATATCCGCCCTGCTATGCCAGTTATTGCTGGTTTCCTCCTGTGCCACGATTGCCAAACAAAAAGCGCAGGCTCAAACCAATCAAAAGACGGGGCTGGCCTTGCTCGAAGCGGGACAGTACCTCGGTGCGCTCAAAGTGCTTCTGGAAGCCGATAAGGATGACCCAGATGATCCTGTTACGAATTATTATCTGGGGATTGCCTATAACGGTCGGGGAATGAGAGACATGGCACTCGAGCGTTTTCAGAGGGCGGTATACTTGAAAGAGGATTACTCTGAAGCCCATAATTATATTGGCGTCATCTATATGGACATGGGCCAATGGGAAAAGGCAATAGTCGCTTTTGATCTAGCGTTAAAAAATTACCTTTATGAAACCCCTGCGCTTGCTCTATACAATTCAGGGTGGGCCTACTACAACCTGAAAAATTACAACAAGGCATTGTCTCAGTATCAGCAGGCCCTAATCAAAGACCCGACTGGCCGTCTGCATCCAAGAATCGAAAAAAATATGGGTTTAATCTATCTGAAACAATCGAATTTTTACGAGGCAAAGTCGCATCTTGAAAAATCCGTAAATTTGAATCCATCACTTTATGATGCGCATTTTTACCTGGGAGAAACATATTTAAAGATCCATGACAATGAGAATGCCAGACGTTCATTCAGACAAGTCATTAAGCTTGCACCGCAAACGCCTTTTGGACAAAGGGCAAAAGAGTATCTGCAGTCTTTGAGGTGATCGTTACAGGAAGCAGGCAATTGAAAAAAAGTGTTTTTTTTTAATCCGCTGCTGCGGGACGAGTATTGATTATCTGTAGCTTATTTCACAATAGTAATATTCACCTCCTACCTCGACAGCTTGCTGCGAGGTGGTTGATTAAATATACCCTGAATAATGCTTGATTTACATGGAAAATCAAAACTTCGAAAAAGAGCGTCTTGTTTTTCTCGAACAATATCATAATTTATTCCGCAATAAAATGTACCCTGACGCACTTGCATTGGCTGAAGAAAGGTTAAAGAGATTCCCTGGGGATGCCGACGCCTACGCAGCTATCGGTGCAACGCTGATAGCGATGGACCTCATGGATGAAGCTCGCGAACTCGTTCTCACAGTGGAAAAGAAAATTTCTGCCATGACCCTGGTTTTGACACGGCTGGGTAATTTATATGCGGAAATAGGTTATGAAAAGGATTCACAGTTTTGTTTTCAGAAATTCATGGCTCTGAGTCCTTCCTTCCATGGCGGCCAGGAATCGATTCAGAAGAAGAAAATTCAGCAGGGCATTCAAGATACTGAAAGAAAAACAGCCTTCCACTGCAATGATCCTTCTTCCGAATACGTAATCTATACGCTGTCGGAATGGCTGAAAAATATACACAGGATCAAGACCCATGCCGCAGTTAACAAATGATTCCACCCTCGACAGGATACATACCATTCAGCGGAAATTCCCGGATTTTCAGGTTGATGGCATCATATTCTCCGACATGAGCAATATCCGCTATCTTTCCGGATTTACAGGCAGTGACGGTATCCTGGTTTTGGATTCTGAAGGAGCCCGGCTGCTTGTTGACGGACGTTACACTGTACAGGCCGTTCGGGAAGTACGACAGATTCCTGTTGTCCAATATAGCAATAAAATAGATGGTATCGAACTTGCGGTTCGTGATTTGAATCTTAAAAGAATTGGTTTTGAGGCTTCCCTCGTTTGTGTGGATATGCATCAGGCATTAACGAGAAGATTGAAAAAATCAAAACTGGTTCCGCTTGCGGATGAATTAAGAATGCTGCGGGCATGCAAAGATGATCACGAACTCCTCATAATGAAAAAAGCCGCGGCAATTGCCTCAAAAGCGCTGGCTGCGCTTGCAAAAGAAATTCGGCCCGGTTGGACGGAACGGGAGATCGCCCTGCAGTTGGAAATGAAGGCGCGCCGCTCAGGAGGCGAACAGGTTGCTTTTGAAACGATAGTCGCTTCCGGAAATAATGCCGCTCTTCCTCACGCCAGGCCTACAAATCGAAAGATAAAAAAAGGAGATTTTGTAGTTGTTGATTTTGGTGTTAAGTAT
>PHBN01000153.1:860-5983 GCA_002840635.1 Deltaproteobacteria bacterium HGW-Deltaproteobacteria-1 | reverse complement strand
TCGCTTTTAGATTAAGAAAAATGTCTTTGCCTGTCAATGAAATATTGCCCTGAAATTCCGGTTGATTTCTGTCAATGGTTCCTGTATTTTCAGTCAAACATTTCAATACAAATAACAGGAGGGAACAATGAACAAAGCAGAATTGATTGAAGAAGTGGCAAAGGTTACATGCAGTAAAAAAGAAGCGGAAGCCGCCGTCGGCGCGTTACTGACGACAGTCAAGAAGGCCCTTAAGAAGGGTGATTCCGTGACGCTTGTCGGATTCGGCACATTTGGTGTCAGCAAGAGAAAAGCACGCACCGGCAGAAATCCGCAGACAGGTGAAGCTATTAAGATAGCCGCGAAGAAAGTCCCGGTGTTCAAGGCCGGGAAAGATTTGAAGGATGCAGTAAAATAAATTGTGGCTTAATCGCGTTATTTCCTTGAGCCGTCCCGCGAGCGTGTGGGACGGCTCTTTTATGGTACGAACGGTGTTCAAACCAGAACAAACGAAAGCATTGCAATGACAAGCAGTCCCCAGGCCGTTATATCCATGCCTGCTAGGGGGATGAAGATGAGGCTGCCAAAAAGAGAGCCTAGACATCCGCCGATCAGGTCCGCTGAGTATAGGGGTGAAATCACATTTTTGGGGTCTTCGACTTCATGAAGGCTTGCATAGGCGAAAACGCCGCCCACTGCAAAGCCGGATGCTCCCAAAAGACAAGAAATCGCAACGAGACCAACAGAGATGTCCATGGTCAAAACGATTCCCGTCAACATGCATAAGAAACTGAGTCCGATGAGCAAACCCGTGCCATACAATCGTTCGGACGGCCTGTGATCAAAGGTTCCCGACATCTTTTTGTGGATTGCCAATGCGCCGGCGGCAAGACCCGCCATGAAGCTCATCATCAGAAGTCCTATGTCCTGATAGAGCACCCCGTGCTTAACCTGATAATAAAGAATGAGGATGGTTTCCAGTACCATGCCTGTGAATCCCGCTGTGGCAACGAGGATGATACGACGCAGCGCAGGCCGGAAGCGGATGACAAGAAAAAAGATAATGAAACTGATTCCCAACAACCACACCCCCGGCAATTTTATAAATTCCTTGCCGATTACTGAAAAAGGATCAATAAGAGCTATACGCGGGAAAAACTGTGAAAGCCAGATGATGATGGCATACTGGTAACAGACCGGTCTGATGTCAGTGTTTGGCGGGGCCTGCTCCTGTTGAAGCAATTTTCTGATTTTGTCATATCTGTCATTTGTGAAAAGGTACCGGATGTAACTCGTTGAAACCAGTTTTGTCCGGGGCTGTCTGTCCTGAAGGCGGCGGGACATGACGTCCGGAGAGCCCGGAAGGACCGAATTTGACGCGGTAACTACGTTTGTGCTTCCCGGCAGAAACAGGGTTTTGGGAAAAACAGACTGCAGGGCCCGATAGATGCTCGTGTTGCGGCGCGCAAGCGGAATGGTCCACAGATTTTCGGCCGCATGCAGCCTGAAGCCCAGAATTCCGCCGGGCTTAAGCTTTGCCTGGCATTGTTTGAAAAACTCCTGCGTGTAGAAACGGTTTGCCTGGCCGGAGGACGGTTCAGGCATCCCGACCAGAATAAGATCATATGTACTGCTCTCTTTCAGGTACTGCCGGGGATCGGCAAAAACAATCCGGACGTTCGGGTTGCCCAGAGACTTCCGGATATCATCAGGGAGATGTTGGATTGCGAGGTTGAACAGGACGGGGTTGAGTTCAACATATTGAATTCGTTGGGGAGCATATTTCAACATTTCCCGAACAAGACCTTCGATTCCGCCTCCCAGGATCAGCACATCCTTTGGATTCGGGTGCTGGAGCGCAGTTAAATGGCAGAAGTATTCGGCCTCCGTTCCCTCCGTCTCAAATGCAAGGGCGTCATTTTCAAAAACGGAAACCTGATTCTGAAGCCGCGTGACGGTAATTCTGCCGTAGGGAGAGTCGCTGCTTTCCACCAGATTCGGGTGATTCAGCATGGTCATCCGGCGATCCAGAGAGGATGTGTTCCACAGGAGCGCTATAAAGATACAAACCAGAATGATTGCCGACGAACGCAAAAGAGCGGTCAGGCCCCCCCTGAGAAGGATCAGGGACGTTAGAACGGAAGCGAGAGAGCATACTATGACTGCCGAGAAATTACGAATTCCCCACATGATAAACAGGGTGGACATTAATCCGCCGATGAACCCGCCCGCACTTTCCATTGCGTAGGCGAGCGCAAGCGTCCTGCCCCCTGTCACGTAAGCCTTTGCCGTCCACTGGAACAGCAGGCCGGACAGCAGCCCGGCCGGTAGGAGGGAAGTGACAACGATGGTGAATTGCAAAATAATGGGCAGGTAGGCGCCGGGCACTCCGCCCAGGATGAAACGGCTGGAACGAATGAACAATATATCAATCGGAAGGGCGATTCCGAAAAGGATGAAAAGCACAGCAATTTGCCGGGGTGAGGGGAAGCGAATCCGCCGCCCGATAACAGCACCTGCCGCAGTCCATAACAGCCATATTCCCAGAGCCAGAAGATAAATCAATTCGACGCCATAGAAGGCAACATTCAATTCCCGAATCAGGACAACCTGACCCAGAATCGAAATCATCCCGATGGCAATAAGCGAAATGATCATGAATTTATTTGAATTGTGATTCGCTGAAAACGATTGCCTGAAACGTTGAGAATTTTGCGTCCTTTTTCCAGCTTCCGACCGTCAATCCCGCTTTCAGGCAGAGATGATCGAGCATTTGTTCACGGTTCCACCCCTGTTCCGTTGCCACTTGAGGAAGGAAAACAGCGGAATAACCGTCTTTGGCGAGCAAAACCCCATCCCTTCCGACAACAATGTCGTCGGCACCGGCTACCTGTTTCATCGGGGTCAGCACGGATATTTCTATTTCGATATCTTTCAATTCATCCGCCGTTAACTGGGGGAATCGTTTGTCATTGAAGGCTGCCTGGAGTGACATGACACCGACGAGCCTGGCAAGCGGCTCATCCGCGATCATTCGGCCGATGCAGCCGCGAAGATCGCCCTTTTTCCTGAGCGTGACAAAAACGCCCCGTGGTTGTTGAAGACTCGCGTCAAAACCTCTGGCCAGAGGAACAGTGTCCGACGTAAGAATTCTGGATATGGTTTTTCTGGCAAACGTAAGCATTGCCTTTTTATCGGATGGCGTGAGTTCCGCAGAGACGGCTGTCGCCGGATGAGAGGATGCGACGGCAGGTTTTCCCTCGTCTTTGTCTTCCGCCGTGAATACAACCGCGCCGTACCCGACAACCCGCGAGCGATCTCCCACGGACATATCTCCCGAATTGGCGTAGCTGACCACCACACCGCGGGCGGCCCCGAGGGCCCGGGCCGCCGCCATGGTCGCCAGAATCGGAGCCTCACCGCAGGCGCTGGTGTGAAGGCTGGGAATGCTTCTGCCTGCCTGAGACCTTAGGGTTGCCCGAAATATGCCGGGATCAAGTTTTGTGACGGCCGCGAGCGTTTCCCTGTCCACAAAGTCGGCATTTTCCGCCGACGGATAGTGAGAAAGATCGGAACTCGCGACAATTAACGCCCGCCTGTTTTTTAAAACCTTTGCCAGGGCCTGGCCGAAGCGGGTGCACATCTGCATGTCAGGCGAACCAACAACAGCGGGGACAATCTTTGCTTCAGGAAAGATCACCTGAATGAAGGGCACCATGACTTCAACGGAATGCTCGGATTCATGAAGGGATGTATCGAGCGCGCAGTCGGCAGGATCTTCTTTGATAAGACCTGTTTGAATCCATCTGCGCAGATTTGACCGGAGAATATGTAGCCTGCGTGGGGAACGATGATGGCAACCGGCTTTTTGACTTTTACAGGAAGTGCGTCCTGCAAAAAATATTCAATGGCGTTTCTGAGTTTGGCTGCGGAATCGGGATAGAATTTCCCTGCAACGGCGGGTTCACGAATATCAGCATTTAACATTTTATTTGCCTCGCATGATGTGGAACAACAGAGACTTATAATAAGTAATATAACACATAACCGCAAAATCTTCATTTTCATTCATCGCTTTCTATGCCCATACACCGGCAATTTTCCGTCCGCAGAATTTGCATTGCCCGTTTTTTATGTTCATTTCTGTCACAAAAAAACTCTGTCGCTCTATCACAATCTTCCCGCAGCCCGGGCAGTAAGTGTGATTCCCCGGATGCTCCTGCAGCATTTTGTCCGAGTCATTTAATGTAGGGACAACCAGGTTCACGATTTCAAGATGAACGCGGCTTTTCGCGATTTGTTTGATGCTCCTGAGAACGGGACGCAGCGATGCCCCGCACACGGTGCGGTAAAAATTCTCGCTGTATCCCTTCAGGTCGATCTTGATCGCGTCAAGCACCCCGCAGATTTCCGCGAGAGGCGCCTCGTTCATGAAGCCGCAGCTGATCATCACGGAGCGGATATTCTTCTTTTTTGCTTCCCGGGCGATATCCACCAAATATTCCGTGAAAACCGTCGGTTCATTGTATGTAAAGGCGATGACCGGCGACCTGCTGTTTTGCGCGGCATCAACAATCATGGACGGAGGCGCAAACGGTCCCCGATGGTCTTCAGGAGATGCCTGCGATATTTCCCAGTTCTGGCAGAATTTGCAGCTGAGGGGACAGCCGGCAGTCGCAAGAGAAAATGCAGCGGTTGACGGAAGATAATGATACAGAGGTTTCTTTTCGATCGGATCGACATGGATGGACAAGGGGCGGCCATAGACGAGGCTGCGCAGCTCTCCATTGACATTCATTCGTGTCCGGCACTTGCCGCGCTGACCAACGGCGATGGCGCAGCCGTTGGGGCAAAGAAGACATTTGACAATGGTTTTCTCACGGGAGTTGCCTTCTCCTTTGATGGCGAGCGGCTTCCAGTAACGGGCCCCGGGGGCCAAACGAATAAGATCATCAAGATAGGAGGCTCCAAAGGCCAGTCCCGAATCGCCGCCTGACAAAATTCTCTGCCAGACGGGATCGGACAGAACCATGCCGCCGCCGGCCGCCGCCAGGATTTTCGCGCTTGTTATGAAAAAATCACGTCTTGAAATCATCATCATATCCTCAAGAGATTTCTTTCCGTGAATCAGAATTGGATGGTTA
>PHBN01000153.1:0-841 GCA_002840635.1 Deltaproteobacteria bacterium HGW-Deltaproteobacteria-1 | reverse complement strand
TGTACGCGCGTGGTCTATCAGGGGCCTGACAGCACCATCATCACCGCAAGGTCCATGGACTGGAAGGATGAAATACCAGCCGGCATGTGGATATTCCCCCGCGGAATGCAACGAAACGGCGAGGTGGGCCCGAATTCCGTCACCTGGAAATCCAGGTACGGAAGTGTTGTGATCAGCTCATTTGACAATTCCACGACCGACGGCATGAACGAGAGGGGACTGGTGGCGAATCTTTTATGGCTGGCGGAGTCCGAATATCCCCGGTATGACCGTAAGCAGAAAGGGTTAACCATTGCCGCGTGGGCGCAATACGTGCTGGATAATTTCGCGTCCGTAAAAGAGGCCGTTGATGAATTGAGAAAAGAAAAGTTCGTGATTTTCTCGGATTTCATTCCAGGAACGGACACCTTGACAACGCTGCATTTATCAATTTCTGACGCGACAGGCGATAATGCTATATTTGAATTCATAGGGGGAAAACTGGTGATCAATCACGATCAGACTTACAATGTTATGACGAACTCCCCTGTCTTTTCGAAACAGCTGGCCCTGAATGATTATTGGAGCGGGATACCGGGCACCATCATGCTCCCAGGAACCAATCGTGCGGCAGACCGTTTTGTCAGGGCATCCTATTATATCAAGACAATACGTCAGACAAGCGATGCCAGGATTGCCGTTGCCGGTGTTTTCAGTGTGATCAGAAATTGTTCGGTGCCTTACGGAATATCCACGAAAGATCAGCCCAATATTTCTTCGACCCGATGGCGAGCCGTATCCGATCAGAAGAACCTTGTTTACTATTTCGAAAATGTATTAACACCGAATGTCTTCTGGGTGA
>PHBN01000152.1 GCA_002840635.1 Deltaproteobacteria bacterium HGW-Deltaproteobacteria-1 | reverse complement strand
ATCGTCCTTACAGAATTCCTGATGGACGGTCATCGTCGCCCCTTCGGAAACAACGATAATGCTGTACTGAATCTCCCGGCCGCGGCGCTCTTCGAGAAGCGCACAAACGCGCTGCATGTCAAAGGGGTATTCGGGAATCAGGATAATATATGCCCCGCTGCATTCACCGCCGTGCAGGGCAAGCCAGCCTGCATGCCGGCCCATGGTCTCCACCACAAAGATCCGGTTATGAGAACCGGCCGTCGTCCGGAGACGATCGATTTCTTCCATAATGACATTCACCGCCGAATCAAAACCCAGGGAATAATCGGTGCCAACCAGATCACCATCAATCGTCTTGGGAATGCCGACAACCTTGACGCCTCGCCTGTAAAGCTTGGAAGCAACACCAAGGGTATCCTCTCCGCCTATGGCCACAATGACATCAATGCCGAGTTTCGCGATGTTCTCCATCACTTTTTCGGATGTGTCCTTCTTTGGATTGAACGGGTTGGTCCGCGATGTGCCGAGATTTGTTCCTCCATAGCGGTCCCAGGTGCGCACGATCTCCTCGTCAAGCTTCAGTGTGTGGCGGGCCAGACTCTCGGAACTTGTAGGATCGACTTCTACAAGGCCCCTCCACCCGTCTTTAATGCCGATGACGTCGAATTTCACGGACCGCTTCTTCTCCAGAAGAGAATCAAGAGCCGTTTTGGTCACCCATTTGATCGCACCATTAAGGCCCGGACAATCGCCGCCACCCGTTAAAACAGCTATTCTCATGGCTATTTTCCCCTAAAAAAAGTTATTCCATGTGCCGCTGCAATCAAGAAAAGATTACCGTCACGATTCATTTCGATCAGTCAGAAGAAGGCAGTTGAATATTTTGAGTAAACCGGTTTCCATGGAAGCAATCGCTTGCAATCCGTTACTTCAGCCTGCAACCCCCGGCATTCGGCAGCAAACAATACTTCAATCGTTATGATCGATAATTTCGCATATTTCTGATTTTCATCCAGACGGCAAAAGGCGTTTCGATCGTTAAATCAGGAATGTCACAAATGCCCGCGTCCGGGCTGACTTTTCCCCCTGCGATCTTGAAATAACAGGCGTCCTTCACTTCGCCGGAAAATTTGAACTGTACAAATACTTTTTGGTCGCCCGCTGCTTTAGCATTGAGTCCGTAAGTAAAGATCAGCATGAATTCTTCCAGCGTG
The DNA here is from genome assembly GCA_002840635.1 of Deltaproteobacteria bacterium HGW-Deltaproteobacteria-1. Lineage (GTDB taxonomy): Bacteria > Desulfobacterota > Syntrophia > Syntrophales > Smithellaceae > UBA8904. The sequence goes on along the minus strand of PHBN01000152.1, from coordinate 5,062 downwards.
CGGGGACGCGGCACGAGTTTGCGTTCGTCAAATTGCTTCGGGGTAACTCCCTCGTCAATGCAGGTCTGCCAGAATATGTTGCCCATCTGGTCAAACAGCTTCGCATCGCCCAGCGATTGCGTGATCCGCTTCATCGTTTCGGGTTCGATTTTCATAGTCTTGACCAGCTCCCGCCCTGCCTGCTTCGTGGCATCCAGGACCTCTTTGGCCCTTTTTTGAAGGAAGGGACTGGACAAAAGAGAGGCGCCGGACCGGCAGATGATCGCAACAGTGTTTGATTCTTTATGCTTGGTCTGTTTATAAAAATTTTTTAGCGCGTCAAATTCGGACATGTCAGGAAAGCCGCACACGCTCAGGAAAACGCTCGGTGGAAATTTATGGCGCAAGGGATGGTAGGTTTTGCCTTTCCGGGTGTTTTCGTCCAGCAGGTGAAACAGCCGATGCAGTATTTAATTTTTTTCTCCCGCAGGTTGACCACTTCAACATCCGCACCTGCGTCGCGCATGCCCTCGACCAGGCAGTTCAGCATCATCACCGTGTAGCTTTCTTTGTTGCTGCGCGGGCTGGAATTAATAGCAAGCACTTTCATTTGGCCTCCTATATTCAGATGAATTGGCAGGGCAATCACGGCCCTGTCCGGCCATCAGATAACGATATTTTGGTTTAGAGAATCATACGCTGATTGACAGGTTTGTCAATAACTGACAGCAACCGGCCGGAATAATCGTTGTTGTTAACATTAGTTTCGAGCCGTCCCCGTTATTTTCCGAAGATCACTTCAAGAATTTTCTTGAACAAAATAACATTGGGCGATAGTGTTAAAGGAGATGATGATCCCCCGTATTTCGGGAAGGGTTCAGTTTTTAAGGATAAGCAACGGCCATGAATTCAGAAGACTTCAAACGACTGCAATACGCCAGAGACCTTTTGGAAAATCCTGGGCTCGCGGCCAAACTCACCAACGTTATCGGGATGCCCTTTGAAAAGGCCTTCGATTACCTGCCGGCGAAATGGTCTGACGCTATTCAGGGTGTTACGCAAATCGAAACAAAACTTGCCTGCCTGACCGTTTTTGCCCTGGGTGGAAGTTCCGGTAAAGACGATGGAACCGAGAGTGGTTATTACGCAGTGAAGGTCCTTCTGGCAAAACAAATCTCTGAAGCGGCAAAATATATTGTAGAGAGGGGACTTGCCGAAGAGGGGGCTCCGGCACTGGTCAGGCTGCTGGCAACGATCGCCTCGAGATTCGGCGTCACTGTATCACAAAAAGCAGCCGCGTCGGCTGTGCCGGTAATCGGCGCGGCAGGGGGCGCATTGATCAACTCTATTTTTATGGACCATTTCCAGAACATGGCCAGAGGTCACTTTATTATGAGGAGCCTCGAAAAAAAATACGGACCTGAAGAAGTATCACGATTGTACCATCATGATTCCTGACAGGATCTGACTGACCAGTTGTCTCCGGAGGTGCTTTTTTGGCTTCACCACAAACACCCCTCGTTAATCCCTCTGTCCGCCGAAAACGCCCTCGCGGCATCAATCGTCTTTTTCCCATCCTCATAGCGCTGCGTGACTACAAGCGCGCCTGGCTGCTAAACGACATTGCCGCCGGACTGGTCCTGACAGCAATCCTCGTGCCTGTCGGCATGGGGTATGCTGCGGCGTCCGGCCTGCCCGCCATTTACGGCCTTTATGCCACCATTATTCCACTGATCGTTTATGGTGTTTTCGGACCGAGCCGCATTCTGGTTCTGGGGCCGGACTCCGCACTTGCCGGACTCATCGCCGCAACGATTGTGCCTCTGGCCGCAGGCAACACTGATAAAGCGGTAGCCCTTGCCGGAATGCTCGCCGTTTTGACAGGCGGGTTGTGCATTGCTGCAGGCCTGGCGAGGTTCGGCTTTATTACCGATCTCCTTTCAAAACCGATCCGCATGGGTTATCTGAACGGCATCGCGCTTACCGTGCTGATCGGCCAATTGCCGAAAGTTCTCGGCTTCAGCGTGAGCGGCAACAGCTTTTTAACGGAATCAGGCAATCTTGCACAGGGCATCTTGAACGGACAGATCAACTGGATAGCTTTCGCCATCGGTCTTTCCTGCCTGATCATTATTCTCGGATTGAGGCACTGGGCGCCCAGGATTCCGGGTGTGTTGATCGCTGTGGCAGGTGCGACCATCATCGTTTCTTTTTTTGATCCATCTGTCCGGGGAGAAATCAGCCTGATCGGACCATTGCCGCAGGGATTGCCTCAGTTTCAAATTCCGGCCGTTTCCATGGTTGAATTCCGTGATTTGTTTATGGCTGCCATTGCGATTGCGCTGGTGTCTTTTGCTGACATGAGTACGCTGTCACGCACGTTTGCTCTTCGCGCCGGCAGGGAAGTTGACAGCAATCAGGAAATCATTGCTCTCGGCACCGCGAACATTGTCACGGGTTTCTTTCAGGGGTTTCCCGTAAGCAGCAGCGCGTCACGGACGCCGGTTGCAGAATCAGCCGGCGCAAAAACGCAAATTACCGGCTTGGTCGGCGCGGCATGCATCGCTCTTTTGCTGATATTCGCGCCGAAACTGCTGCAGAATCTACCCCATGCGGCCCTGGGTGCCATTGTTATATGCGCCTGTATAAGTCTTGTTGAAATTCGCGGCGTCCTGCGCCTTTTCAAGCTGCGGCGCGACGAATTTGTCTTATCGGTCGCATGTTTTCTCGGCGTGGTGTTGCTGGGAGTCATTCAGGGCATCTTTATTGCCATCGGCCTGGCGCTTGCCGCTTTTATCTGGCGTGCGTGGCGACCTTATGATGCCGTACTCGGCCATGTGGAAGGCCTGAAGAGCTATCACGATGTATCCCGCTATCCGGAGGCGAAACGCATACCAGGCCTGGTGCTCTTTCGCTGGGACGCGCCGCTGTTTTTCGCCAACGCAGAAACATTCCGCGATCAGGTTCTTCGTGCGGTGGCCCATGCCCCGACTCCGACCAAATGGGTTGTCATTGCTGCTGAACCGATAACGGATGTGGATATTACGGCGGCTGATATTCTTGCCGACCTCGATGAGTCGCTGCACCAGGCCGGAATGGATCTGTGTTTTGCAGAAATGAAAGATCCTGTAAAAGACAGGCTGAAGCGCTACGGACTCTTTAAAAGACTTGGCACCGAAAATTTCTTCCCCACCATCGAGCAGGCTGTTGAGCGTTACACCACCCAGCACAAAACCGGCAGCAGATCTGAATGACGTCCGATGACCACGAAAAATAGGATTCCTGGTTGCGATGGGGATAATTGGGCAGCTAGTTCCTGCCCCAAATGTGCGGTCTCTTAAAGCGGTAAAAACCGTCCTTTTCCTCGAGGGCAATGGTATTCGCCTCGTCACCAAAATGCGCTTTCCGAAGATCTTTTAACCTGTTTTCCAGCTCCTGACCCTCATACTGCTTTACAACAGCTTCCCGCTTTTCCATATACTGCAGACCGGTGTCCCAGCGGCTTGCATTGTCTGCATCCCGCCTTGCCATGGACTCAACCTGCCGCTCTGTCATCCCCATTTCGGACCTGAGCCTGTTTATCTCCTGCTGGCGCTGTGCCGGGCTCAGATTATTCAGTTCTTCCTGGACAGAATCAAGACTGAAGAAAACTTTCGAAAGTAGCCCGCCCTGGTTCAGGATAAACTCCTCTGCCGTGCCGGTGTAAGTTTCTTTCAGCACTCGCTTGTATTCACCCAGCTTTGCGTCAAGTGACATTTCCCGTGATTTGTTCAGCCCGGCAAGAGTATCCTGCATTTTTGCCTTTCTCTCTTCCGTGGCCAGAAGCTCTCCCGACCAGATCTTCTCCGCGTCTTCGCCAAAAAGCTCCTTTCTTTTATTCCACATGGCGGCAAGCCTTTCGCTTGCGGTCATTTTCATGAGCTGGTCCCTGTTGTCCGAAAGCCAGCGATTATAAAGATCGAGCTTTTCCATGGTTTTCATGATCTCGTCGGCATATTCCGGAAAGGCCCGTTTGAGAATACTGTAAAAGTAGTCTTTCCCTTTCTCCGGACGCAGTCCCATAACGAAATCTCTGATGGAGATGATTTCCGCCTGGGTGCTCTTTTTTGCAATGGTACTTCCGTAGTACTTTTTCAACTCGCTGACGATTTTGTCGCTGAACGGATCACTCTCAGGAATTGCCCCGGAGGGGGAGGTTACGGCAGAATTACGGGCTGTTGAAGGACCGGACAGGAGGGATGAACCGGCCGGATCATTTTCTTTTGGATAAAAAACAAAAATGGCTGCAGCGACAGCGAGTATGACTAAAACCGCCCCTGTGATTATTTTTTTTCTACTCATCCTCTCTTCACGCTCCCTGGAAAAGTTGTCTTTCAGAGTATTCGTTTCGACGACTTAAATCATATCATACGAAATTCGGCAGGAAAACAAATTGTTTATGTCCATGGACTTCCGGAGATGCAATGAAGAGGGGTCACGGAGGCCCGTTTCCGGCACCCCCGTGACCTCTTGCTGGTTAGAGTTTTGGCTGAAGTTTTGCCCAGATCAATGTTGCACACTTTTGAGAACCTGAAGTACTGGGGTGGATTCCATCAATAATGATATCTGAATTGACGATGACCGGCCGCGGATCGATGAATACACGGTAATTTGGTACAGCCGTCGCGTTCTGGATTGCCAGGGCGAGCTTCGTATCGCCATAAGCTACCGCCGGAAGCAATTTTGTGCTCCCAAAAATGCCGTTCTTGATATTATAGTATCCCAGGAAAATAATGTTATCGACTCCATCCCTACCCATCCTGTTAAGGAGGTTCACCATATCCACGTACACATCGTTGATGAGGTTCTTACAGGTTGATGAAAGCCCCGATTCCCACCAGTCAACCTTGCAGTTGTAGGGATCGAACGCTACTGCCGGGATCAGGATGTCATTGCCGCCGCCATCCATGAAAATGGTGTTGATGTTTGCGTTATCGGCCCTTGCATCGTCGTACTGGTCGGAGACATGGCTTACAAAGGATCCCGACAATGCATAGCGGCGGAAAGTCTGACCGGACCAGCTGTGCAGATAGTCCTGAATCTT
>PHBN01000151.1 GCA_002840635.1 Deltaproteobacteria bacterium HGW-Deltaproteobacteria-1 | reverse complement strand
CATGACCTGGTGACCTTCTTTGATTAGAAAATCACGAAGCATTTCTCTCTGTGAACGGCCGTCTTCGACGATCAGAATATTCAATTTCCGCATTGATCAATGTCCTTAAACGTTCTCAGGTTTTTTCGCTGATTTTTTCACGCGGCAGAATGATTTCAAAAGTGGTTCCTAACCCCTTGCCGCTGATGACACGGACATCTCCACCGTGGCCGCGGATAATTTCCATGGCCAGAGGAATTCCCAGTCCCAGGCCTTTTTCCTTGGTCGTATACTCCGGGCTAAAGATTTTTTCGATCTCTTCCGCTGTCATGCCGCAGCCTGTGTCGGTGATGCTGACCAGAACATAATTCTTACTTTCTTTTGCCACCGTAATAGAAATCCTGCCCTGATCCGCGATGGATTCCATGGCGTTTTTGATGAAGTTTAAAAATGCCTGCTGGAGTTTATTAATGTCCATGGGAATGACGGCAGGATTTAAATTCCATGCTGTTTCTATGGTAATGCCCCGTGATTTAGCTTCTTCAGACATCAAACTGACAATTTTTTGCAGAACTTCAGTGACGGAAAAATCGCTCAGCTCCAGCCGCCTGCTTTTTGAGAAGGAAAGAAATTCTTCAATAATGCCGTTGAGACGCCGTATTTCATCGCGTATTACACCGGAAAGATTCTGAAATTCCTGGGCTTGCGTTTCATCGGATGGCAGAAAATCCCTTTTTAGCCGCTGTGTTGCCATGCTGATGGCGTTCAGCGGGTTGCGGATTTCGTGAGCCACGCCGGCTGCCAGCTGACCAAGTGAGGAAAGGCGTTCGGCTTTTTCCAGGCGGCGCTCCATTTCGATAATGCCGGCCAGATGGCGATTCTGATCATGAAAGAGAAGCCACATGGACAGAAGGGCGATGACGACCACCAGCAGCATGAAAATAAAAATATTCCTTTGATTTTCAGCAATGATCTTATCCATTGAACCGCGTTCCAGCCCGATGCGGACAATGCCCGCGGCTTTTTTGTCCAGTGTAAAGGGGGCTGTCACATCAAGAATATTCTTGCCCTGAACGTCAACTTTTTTGCTGATGATTTTTTTTGTACCGTTGAGGATTTTCAGCTGATCGGCATTAAGATCGCTTAATCCTTCGGGCAATTGTCCGATTTCTCCAAGCATTTTCTTCTTATCATTGAAAATTTGCAGGTAAACCATACCGTGGCCTTCACCCATTTTGCTGATTCCCCGTTCCACGGCAACTTTCATGCTCCAGTATTTAAGACCTTCTTTATCCAGATTGATCACGATGGTTCCGCTGTCGTCTTTGCGCCTCAGTGCAACAAATCCGATGCCATGAGTTACACGGATTTTTTCCAGTAACTCGATGGTTTTTGCCTTGCGTCCGTTTACATACAGATCTTTTTCGTTCAGGACATTGGTGTTGAGGGGGGTGCTTTGATACAACGCGTTTCCTTCCCTGTTTAGGATACCCACATACCAGAGACTATTGTCTGCCGCAAATTGCTGGAGATAGGCATTACTGACCAATTTTTTCTTCCACTGCACATCGATTTTTTGCCCAAGCGCTGTGATTGCTTCCAGAACCAGCTTTTTTGAATAATCGGATTCCTCCTGTCGGGCAGTTTTGGTCTGAGTCGGGATTTTCCCCGGCGTTGCTACAATGCTTTTCAGATTATCTTCCGTCAGCCGCTGCAAAACGCTTACGGTGGCAAGTGCCTGATCCTGCAGGAATCCGACAAGGTTGTCTTCACTTCGCCTCAAATCAAGGAATCCCATAACCAGAATCAGGAAAACCAATATCGCCGAAACGATTGCCACGGCCAGCGGCTGCAGAAAACTTCCGTTATACGGGCGGCCGCGCCTGACGATGGTTTCTTTTTTTCTGAAAATATTCATAATATTATATATATCCGTGCCTATTGGCGATGACTTTTCATTTGCCGGTTATCTTAAGCTATTCGCTGGAAATGTCAATGATAATTACCGGGAAGGTCGACATTTTTGTCGAAAGGTGGGCAAGGATTGGTATTTTGTTATCTCACTGTTATTATTGCGATTAATATTTTTTAAGAACCGCAAGCCCGACATTTATTGCCGAAAGATCAATGTCACCAAACACCGGAGAGAAATGAGTATTTTAATTATATATCTTTTATATCAAACACTTATATATTTTATGGAAATATTGGCACAACATCTGCTTTATAATTAGGCAAAAGATATTTAGCCTCGACTAAAATAATTACGGGCATGATTAGCCGACGGCAAAATAACCATTGAAGGTATTCAGGCCTTCACTCTTCTCTCCTAGGGGGGCTCTAACCAAGTCCCCCATTTTTTTGTCATTTTTTCTCTTTGACATTTTTCTGACGCCTCCAGGCCTTGACTCTTTCCTTAATCGTTTTTTCAAAACCGGCATCTGTCGGTTCATAAAGAACTTGCCCGTGAAGTTTTTCCGGGAGATATTCCTGGGAAACAAAAGCGTCCTGATAATCATGCGCATATTTGTATCCTTTGCCGTACTCCAGCTCTTTCATTAATTTTGTCGGCGCGTTACGGATGTGAAGAGGGACGGGGAGATAACCGGTTTTGTTGATCAGTTCCTTTGTCTGGCCAAAACCTACGTATAGTGAATTGCTTTTGGGTGCGGTGGCCAGATAGACAGCCGCCTGTGCCAGAGCCAGTTCACCTTCCGGCGGGCCGATAAAATGAAATGCCTGCTGGGCGGCCATGGTCAGCATAAGTGCGTGGGGGTCGGCATTGCCGATGTCCTCAGAGGCGAATCGGACCATGCGGCGCAAAATATAGAACGGGTCCTCTCCGGCGTTCAGCATTCGTCCCAGCCAGTAAAGTGTTGCATCCGGATCGCTCCCGCGCATGCTTTTATGAAAAGCAGAGATCAGATTATAATGTTCTTCACCGTCCTTGTCGTATAGAAGGGATTTTTTCAGCAGGACATCCTGTACGGACTGGCCTGATATCTTTCTTGTTTCCGGAGACATACCCTGAACCATCGAGGCTGCGGCTTCAAGGTTGTTGAGTGCGGTGCGGGCATCCCCGTCGGAGATCCGGATAATGAATTGAATGGCTTCATCGTCGGCTTGCATTGCAAATTTTCCCAGGCCCCTTTGCTCGTCGGAAAGGGCGCGCTTCAGAATGACGGCCAGATCTTCTTCTGTAAACTGTTTGAGGAGCATGACGCGTGTTCTTGAAAGCAGGGGAGCAATGACTTCAAAAGACGGGTTTTCCGTTGTGGCACCAATCAGGGTAATAAGACCGCTTTCCACATGCGGGAGAAAGGCATCCTGCTGTGCTTTGTTGAAACGGTGAATTTCATCGACAAAAAGAATGGTCTTTTGCTTCTTGGCTTCCCAGAGTTCTCTGGCGTCGTCAATGACGGAGCGGATTTCCTTGACGCCTGAAAGAACCGCCGAAAAACTGACAAAGTTTGCCTTTGTTTCATTGGCTAAAATACGTGCCAGGGTTGTTTTACCCGATCCGGGCGGCCCCCAGAAGATCATTGAAAATAATTTATCTTCCGCGATGGCACGTCTCAGCAATGTGCCTTCACCGGTCAGATGCGACTGGCCTACGTAGTCGGCAAGTTTCTGAGGCCTCATTTTCTCGGCCAGCGGCGCGGTGTCCAGGGCGTCGCTTTCGGTCCCCAGACTGAACAAATCCAGATTCTTCATTGTTGCCTCTTCGATTTTTCAATAATTTCAATCAAACTGACCACTTTGTTTCCAGGCTGCGCGCCTGTAAAGCGCATCCATTCATCCGCGGTCAGGCGATCTTTGAGAAAGGATGCCACGTCGAAAGATCTGAACCGTTCAACGCACGGTCAATTTCATGATCCGGCAATTCGTAGGCTTCCAGTTTTCCGGCGAAGTAGGCGTCATAAGCCGCCAGATCCACCAGGCCATGACCACTCCAGTTAAACAGGATCACTTTTTCTTTGCCTTCCTCTTTGGCGCGCATCGCTTCATCAACGACAGCCGCCAGGACGTGATTGGTTTCCGGTGCGGGGATGAAGCCTTCCGAACGCGCCCATTTAACGCCGGCGTCAAACGTCTTCAACTGGTCATAGGCTCTGGGCTCAATGAATTTTTCCCGGACAAGATGGCTGACAATGGGGGCCATACCGTGGTAACGCAGGCCGCCCGCGTGAATCGGCGCAGGGACATAATCGTGACCCAGTGTGTACATGGGCAGCAAAGGAGTTGTTTTGGCCAGATCGCCGAAATCGTAGGCGAACGGGCCTTTAGTCATGCTGGGGCAGGATGTGGGCTCCGCTCCGACGACCTTCACTTGTTTGCCACTGAATTTATCATTCAGGAAAGGCGTTGCGATACCTGCAAAATTACTGCCGCCGCCGCAGCAGCCCATGACAACATCGGGATAGATGCCGAGCTTCTGCATTTGCTTTTGCGCCTCCAGTCCGATAATCGACTGATAAATCAATACATGATTCAACACGCTGCCCAGTGCGTATTTGGTATCCTTGCTGTTCACCGCATCCTCGATCGCTTCGCTGATGGCGATGCCCAGGGAGCCGGGAGAATCGGGATGTTCAGCCAGAACATTGCGGCCGGCCTGAGTAAGGTTGCTGGGACTGGGAATGCATTCCGCACCCCACGTGTTCATCATCATACGGCGGTAGGGTTTTTGTTCATAGCTGACCTTGACCATGTAAACGCGGCATACCAGGTCAAACATTTTGCACGCCATGGCCAGAGCGCTTCCCCACTGGCCGGCGCCGGTTTCCGTTGTGATGCGCTTGGTT
>PHBN01000150.1 GCA_002840635.1 Deltaproteobacteria bacterium HGW-Deltaproteobacteria-1 | reverse complement strand
TACGTCTCCGTCATAGTTTTTCAACGCCCACAGGAGGCCGCCTTCCGTTTTCATGATCCGGGCGACCGCGTCGTCGATTAATGTGAAGAAGTATTCAATCCCCGCCGCCGCAAATTTGTCTTTCCAGCTTTTGGCAAATTCCCGGTCAAAGATATCGCGGAATCCGGCGTCGTATATTTTCGAAATGGTGTCCTTTGTGGAAAACCATAGATCCATCTTTTCGGCAAGAGCGTATGTAAAGCAGGCCCGGGCAAAGCTCAGAATGGATTGATCCAGGTTATGGTTGATTTGAACGATGCCGGCTGATGGAAAATCTTTCACCAGCGTTGTCTGCGGTTTGCCTCCATCCTCCGGGGTAAACACAACTTCCAGCGATCCGGCCTGTGGAATGCTCATTTCAAAATTATCATAAACGTCGCCGTATGCGTGACGGCCGATGGTAATCGGTTTTTTCCAGGCGGAAACGCCAGGTTTAATATTATTAACGAGGATGGGTGTCCTGAAAACGGTTCCGTCCAGCATGGCGCGAATGGTTCCGTTGGGGCTTTTCCATGCCTTTTTCAAGCTGTATTCCTTCACGCGGTCTTCATTGGGTGTGATGGTCGCGCATTTAATCCCGACGCCGTACTTCATAATGGCGCGCGCTGCGTCGAAAGTGACCTTGTCATCCGTATCATCGCGGTGTTTGACATGCAGATCGTAGTAATCAATATCCATGTCCAGATAGGGGAAAAGCAGTTTGTCTTTGACCATCTGCCACATGATACGGGTCATTTCATCGCCGTCCATTTCGACGAGGGTTGTTTTTACTTTAATTTTATTAGTCATGAAAGATTGTTACTCCCCTTTAATTTAATTAATGGCTGCGGACATTGAGTGCGCCGCCGGCCAGGATCATCTGTTTTTGGCGTGATGATAATGTGTATGAAACAGGGAAGGAAATTCCCTTTGTTTTGTTTTGCACGATCAGCTTACTGCCTTCCATGATGGCTGTCTTCAATGCAGGGATTTCCAGATCATCACCCTGGTCGATGGCGTCATAATCACTGTCTTTGAGAAAACTGAGAGGCAAGATGCCGAAGTTGATCAGGTTGGCGGCGTGGATTCTTTCCAGCGATTTGGCGATAACCGCGCGGACACCGAGATACATGGGGCAGATGGCCGCATGTTCGCGCGATGATCCCTGTCCGTATGAGAGACCCGCAACGATGATGTTGTGCATTCCTTTTTCTTTCAGCGCCAGGGCGCGTTTGGCAAAAGATGAATCCACGTTTTCAAACACGAATTCCGAATATCTGGGAATGTTCGAACGGTATTTCATCCGCGCTCCCGCCGGGATGATGTGATCGGTCGTGATTTTATCACCGACTTTGATCGTGACCTGCCCGGATATGACGTCGGGGAGTGGTGAATTGGAGGGAGGAGCGCCGATATTCGGACCCCGGCAGATTGCGATGTCGCTTTGCAAGTTGTCCGGCCGGATGATCATGCTGTCGTCAATGACTGGATCCAGTGGCATTTGGACCTGTGGATACTCCATCTTTAAATCACGCGGATCGGTAAAACAGCCGGTGATGACAGCCGCCGCGGCCGTTTCCGGACTGACCAGATAAACATCGGCGTCCATGGTTCCCGATCGTCCCAGAAAATTTCGGTTCGATGTTCTGAGCGATACGGCACCGGATTTTGGGCTCTGGCTGTTGCCGATGCAGAAACCGCATGCGTTTTCCATTAGCCTGGCACCCGAAGCAATCAAATCGGCCAGATATCCGTCGCGTGAAAGATTATCAAGCACCTGCCGGGAACCCGGCGCCAGAATAAAACTGATATCCGGATGAACCGTGTGTCCCTTGAGGATTTTGGCAACAGTGACCAGGTCCTTGTAGGAAGAATTGGTGCAGCTGCCCAGGCAAACCTGATTTACAGGAATGCCTTTCATACCTCGAACGGTGCCGATGTTATCCGGGCTGTGCGGTCTGGCGGTCAGAGGTTCCAGTTGCGACAGATCAATATCAACTGTCCTGGCATAAACCGCGTCATCGTCTGCTTTTAATTCGGTATAATCCTGTTCTCGCTGCTGTGATCGGAGAAATAGTCTTGTCAGTTCATCGCTTGGGAAAACGGAGGTTGTTACCCCGCACTCCGCTCCCATATTGGTGATGGTGGCGCGCTCCGGAACGCTCAGAGACGCAATCCCATTTCCGCCATACTCAAAAATGGTTCCGACGTTGCCTTTTGTTGTGAAAATTTCCAGCACCTTGAGGATCACATCTTTAGCGGAGACCCAGGGGTTCAGTCGGCCGTGCAGGTTGATTCTGATGACGGAGGGGCAAACGAGATAAAACGGTTCGCCGGCCATTGCCTGCGCCACGTCGAGGCCACCAGCGCCGATGGCAATCATTCCCAGTGCTCCGCAGGTGGGCGTGTGGCTGTCGGATCCAATCAGTGTTTTTCCCGGCTTTCCAAATCGTTCCAGATGCACCTGATGGCAGATGCCGTTGCCGGCGCGGGAAAGAACCACGCCGTATTTCTGCGCGACGCTTTGCAGATAACAGTGATCATCGGCGTTCTCGAAACCGATTTGAATGGTGTTGTGATCAATGTAACTTACAGACAATTCCGTTTTTACTTTTGCCACATTCATAGATTCAAATTGCAGATAGGCCATCGTGCCGGTGGCATCCTGTGTCAGGGTTTGATCAATACGAATACCGATTTCATCCCCGGGTGCAAGATTTCCGGAAACCAAATGACCGGCAAGAATTTTTTGAACAATATTTTTACCCATCTACCTTTACCTGCTTATGCCTGTATATTTTTTACGATCTTGTCATTTTAGCTTTCATTTCTGAAAGAGTTCCAGACAGGAGCTGCTGTTGCGTATTTTGCCGCTTACATGAAATCCGAACTGTTTGCTTACTCCCCATTAAAGTGGATTTCATATAATAAACTCAAGGGATAATCAACCGGCAAAACAAAATAAAAAAGGGGGCCGAAAGCCCCCAAATTTCATAACATTTTTCTCTGGTCACACTGCGGGATCATGTGCCGCTTTTTTTAGTCAGATCTTTGACGCGCACCGCCCGCTGAAACCTCTGTTGAAAATACGGCTTTTCCAGGCTGTCAATGCGCACGGACCTTGCGCTGTAGGATGCATGAACAAATTCATTGTTGCCAATGTAAATGCCAACATGGCCGATCGGTCTTCTGGTGCGGAAAAAAACCAGATCTCCTGCTTCCAGTTTGTCCCGGTCAACGCGAACACCAACCATGGCCTGTTCTCTCGCTGTACGCGGCAACTTGATATTGAAGAATTCATACATTTTCCTGACAAACGCAGAGCAGTCAATTCCCTGAACCGTCACACCGCCCATGCGATAGGGTACCCCCAAAAATCCGGTTGCGACCTTAATTAACATTTTTCTTTCATCTACGCTGCCCCACTTGCCCAAAAAAACATTGTCGGATCCTGCTTCGTAATCAAAGTCGCCTGCAAGGAGTTCATCTTCTTCCTCATCAAGGAGAATGTCGTTTTCGTCCGCATTAGACGGGGCTGCTTTGGAAGGGGCTGCTGCAACAGACGGAGAGATCGTTGGCCTCGATAAAATAAGGTTGCTGCCCGCACGAAGCTTTTTGGATTTTATGTTATTGAGCGCGGCAATTTGTTTTTCGGGAATGCCTGTCTTTTTTGAAATGGAGGAAAGTGTATCGCCTTTTTTAACTTTGTAACGGGATGCCGATGTGGATTTGGATTTTACGGAAACGGTAGAAGCGGAACTTTTTTTCTTCAGATACAAAACCTGACCGGGCTTAAGCTTATGTCCGGACAGATTGTTTACTTTTTTTATGGTTTGAACACTGACTCCGATTTTTTTTGAAATTTCGAAAAGATTGTCGCCTTTTTTGACTGTGTACTGGGTTGCGTAAGCGACTGACTGATAGCAACATATAAAGAGTACAAATAAACCAGAAAGAACCAATATCCGCCGTTTCCTCATGAAGTACCTCCTTTTTTGCGGGGGGGACCCATTTTGT
>PHBN01000520.1 GCA_002840635.1 Deltaproteobacteria bacterium HGW-Deltaproteobacteria-1 | reverse complement strand
TGCCAATACGATGTTTTATGTTGGCGTGTTATTATTTGTCGTACCTGTCTCTCATTGGATTGATAAATGGAGCCGAAAGAAAATGATCGGGCTGATGGCCTTTTGCTGGAGCGCATTTACCCTGTTTACCGGCTGCAGTGGCAGTTTCGGTCAGTTGCTTGCGGCCCGGTTAGGTGTTGGTCTTGGCGAATCGGGCTTTGGCGCCGGCGGCACGGCATTGATTGCGGCATCTTATCCTCCGGAAAAGAGGGCGGCAAAAATTGGCATCTTCAATACATTTATTACCGTGGGAATCCTTGTCGGCATGGTGGCAGGCGGTTACGTTTCCGTCCATTTCGGCGGCTGGAGAACGGCTTTTTATGTTTTTGCTGTTCCGGGGATCATCCTGGGTATTTTAGCCTTTTTCATGCAGGATTATTCCATTAAAAAAGATCCGGGCGCCGCTGCAACTCCGTCTTTTGCACAGAATGTAAAATCATTATTTGCCAACAGGTCTTTGCGACTGATTTACGTTGGCTACGGTTTCTTTGCCGTTGTTGTTTTTTCATATCTGACCTGGCTTCCTTCTTTATTGATGAGGGCCTACGGCATCGACGAGGCGAAAGCGGGTCTGGTGGCCGGTGCCCTGTCCATCCTGACCTTAATCGGACCCATCCTGGGTGGGCTGTTCGCGGATAAGTGGCAGTCGATAAGCACAGGCGGCCGCATGAAACTGGCGGCAGTCGGAATATTTTTAGCTTCCGCATCCCTCTGGCTTGCCTTCCTGACCGTTCATGATGTCAACAACAAGTCCATGATGATTTTTTCCTTCGTGATGCTGGTTATCTATGGAATCACAAGTGGTATGCCTAACCCCGCCGTAATGGCTTCGACACAGGATGTGGTACGCCCTGAACAAAAAGGGTTGGCTTCCGGCGCGGCTTACTTTTGCATGATGCTGTTCGGCGGCGCTTTCGGCCCTGCCTTGGTCGGAAAACTCTCTGATGTATTCGGTGGAGGATATCAGGGAATCGTTTACGGCCTTTACGTTGCATCACTCTTTGGTGTGGCGGCGGCAATCGTTTGGTGG
>PHBN01000149.1 GCA_002840635.1 Deltaproteobacteria bacterium HGW-Deltaproteobacteria-1 | reverse complement strand
TTCCCTGGAGATGCTTGGCCAGGGACGAAAATTGGCCGACCGGCGCAAGACTGCACTTACAGCGTGTGTGCTGGGACACAAGGTCGAACACATTGCAAAAGACGCCATTTCTTTCGGGGCTGATCGCGTATTTTGGATAGATGACGAAAGTGTAGCGGTTTATCGAACAGCACCCTATGCCAGTGCGCTGATTCATCTTGTCCGGGAATACAAACCGGAGATATTCTTGCTGGGCGCAAGCTCGCGCGGCCGCGATCTTGCCGGTTCGATCGCCTCCATTCTTTACACGGGACTTACCGCGGATTGCACCGGTCTGGATATCGATTCAGAGTCCGGTCTGTTATTGCAGACCCGTCCGGCTTTTGGCGGCAACATCATGGCGACCATCATCTGCCCCAATCATCGGCCGCAAATGGCCACAGTGCGCCATCGCGTGTTCGAAATGCCGGTTGCCGATCCCCGGCGTCAGGGACAGGTTATCGCGGTCAAAGCGGCTCTTAGCCCTGAGCAAATAACAACGAAGGTCGTGGATTTCATCCTGGAAAAAGATGAAGTTAATCTGGCTGACGCCCGCGTTATCGTGTCCGGCGGACACGGTGTGGGCGGACCGGCCGGCTTTGAGACGCTGCATAAACTGGCCGACGTATTAGGCGGTGCGGTTGGATCATCGCGTTCCGCTGTGGATGCGGGATGGATATCTTATGCTCATCAGGTAGGCCAGACGGGCCGCACGGTGAGACCAGACCTGTATATTGCCTGTGGTATATCCGGCCAGATCCAGCATCTGGCCGGAATGAAGACATCCAGGGTCATTGTGGCCATCAATACAAATCCCGATGCACCGATATTCACGGTTGCCAATTATGGCATCGTGGGCGACCTGTTCCAGGTTGTTCCGGCATTGACGGAACAATTTAAAAAGAAGCTGCATAAGTAACAGGAACTGAAGAGTGTATCTTATGACTGATAGGATGAGCATTAAAACAGGATCCTGACTCTAGAAACATTGAGAGGTGTGAGATGAAAGAAGATATAAAGACCGCAAGAACACTCGATTGTTTGGGATTGTATTGTCCTGAGCCGCTGTTCCAGACACGGGAGAATATTGACCAGATCAATCCGGGCGAGATTCTGGAGGTCATCACGGATGATCCGGCGGCGGAAGAGGATCTCAAGAGGTTCGCCAAGCGCACGGGCCACGAGATTGTGTCCTTCGAAAAGAATGACACACAGATGAGATTCTTAATCAAAAGGACTGAGTGACTTCATACAAATGTCACACAGATCAGCAAAGGAGATAAAGGTTATGAGCGAGAAGAAATTTATCCTGTATGTTCAGACGAGCGATGCGCCCGAGAGACAGTACTCGCCACTAGTTCTGGCACAAACAGCCAAGGCGATGGATATCGATGCCAGAGTCTACTACCTGGGCATGGGGCTCAAGATCCTGCTGCCCGGTGCGGCTGAGGCGATCAAGATGGGGTCGTTTCCCACTGTGAAGGAGATGATGGATAAGGCCATGAAAATGGGGGTTGAATTCTATGTCTGCGAGGCCTCCAAGCAGATGCTGGGCTGGGAGAAGGTTGTGCTCATCCCCGGTATTAAAATCGTCGGCGCGGGTACGCTCAATGACTTCGCATTGGATGCGGGAGCGGCGATGTGGTTCTGAGATAACAGGAGGTTTGGAATGCCCGCACAGGTTTATCTGGATTACCAGTCAGCGAAGCCGGTTGATCCCCGGGTCGTCGATACAATGCGCCCCTGGTTCACTGAGAACTTTGGCAACCCCAGTTCGCTGCACCAGGACGGCGACGAGGCCAAACATCGCCAAGGCGCTGGAGAAACAGGGATTCAAGGTCAGCAGGGTGGGGGTTGACCAGTACGGCCGGGTGAGTGTTGAGAAGCTCCGCCGAAAGGTAGTCGATGCAACAATCCTTGTAAGTATCGGGTGGGCGTCAAGCGAAATCGGCACTATCCAGCCCATGCAGGAGATTGCGGATGCGCTGCATGGACGGGGAATTGCTCTTCATAGCGACGCGGTTGCAGCCGAAGGCCTCCTGCCGATCGACATGGGCAAAGTGCCTGTTGATCTGCTGACGCTCTCTTCAAACGACATCTATGGTCCCAAAGGCATCGGTGCGCTTTACATCAGGAAAAGTATAAACATCGCGCCCATCATGCCGGGTGGCGGGCAGGAGAGGGGATTGCGGTCCGGCTCCGAAAACATGCCGGCCATTGTGGGCATGGCTGCCGCAGCCCAAATCATGGCCTCAGAAATGCCGCAGGAAGTGCCGAGGCTTATGCAATACCGAGACCGGCTCATCGAAGGCGTGCTCGGCCGGATTCCCCGATCTTACCTCAACGGCCACCCCAAAGAGAGGCTCCCCAACAACGCGCACTTTCGATTTGAGGCCATCGAGGGCGAGTCGTTGCTGCTATCGTTGAAGGACAAGGGCATTGCGGTTTCAACGGGTTCCGCATGTTCGTCAAAAACACTCGAACCCTCCCATACGCTTATTTCCTGCGGACTGCTTCATGAAGAGGCGCACGGTTCGCTGGAGTTCACCTTTGGCAGATGGAGCAAATCCGCAGACGTAGATCGTGTGCTCGAGGTGCTGCCCGGCATCGTCGAGCGGCTGCGCGTAATGTCACCACTTTATCAGAAAGAGGTAAAAGTATGAAATCGATCGCAATCCGCGCAATGTGGGCACCCTGGAGGGTCCTGATGTGGCGGTGGGCAAGGTAGGCAATCCCGTCTGCGGCGACCTGATGTATATGTATATTCGTGTCAAAGATGATCGCATTGCGGACATTAAATTCCAGACCTTCGGTTGCGGTTCCGCCATTGCCACGTCGAGCATGACGACCGAGCTTGTCCTGGGCATGACTCTGGATGAGGCGATGAAGGTTACCCGCAATGATGTCGCGGACGCGCTTCAGGGATTGCCGCCGATCAAGATGCACTGCTCCAACCTGGCCGCGGATGCGCTTCATGATGCCATTAAGTCGTGGCGTGAAGGTCGCCGCGGGGAAACACCGGAGCCTCCCAAAGTCAGTGAGATCAGTTCCTCCTGTGGAATGCCCGTTTCATCGCCACCCGCCATTGAAGGGACGGATGTCCTTTTAGGAAAGGGCGTCTACCGTAAAGTCGAAGATCCCAAGGCATTTGCCGACAAGAGGGTCTTGATCATTGACAGGGGGAAACCCTCCGTCGACCTTGCGCTCGATCTGACCAAACACACCGGCAGAGTCATCTTCATGTCCCCGACGAAAGAACCCTCTTCCAAGGATGACCCGCGCACCGGGCTCAAGCGATCGGATGTGAAGGTCATCTATGAAGCCGAACCCATCGCCGTCCTGGGTGAGGGTGAGGTGGAGAAGGTCCGTGTGCACGACCTCAATGAAAACGATGAGTATGATTTGTTTGTCGATGCGCTGGTAGTCCTCGAACAGGCCGGCAATTGAAACCATGGTCAGTGAGAATAAAGGAGGTATCTATCATGTTTGTGGTTATTAATTTCCCGCCGATCAAAGCGGGAAAGGATGCTGAGTTTCAGGAATGGTTTTCCTGGTCAAACAAAGAGTTTACCAAGCAGAAAGGTTTTATCAGCCGACGACTTTTAAAACCATTAAAAGGCGGTAATTATACTGCTGTAGTTGAACATCAAAGCCAGGAGACCTTCATGGCCATGCACAACAGCCCTGAACATGATGAGGCCGGCAAGCGGGTAGCGCCGTTGTTTGATGGCAATCCCAGTCCGCAATTTTATGAAGTGATCGTCGGATAATATCAGGCATAGCTTAAATCAACATAAATTAATAATCAAAGAGGAGAGGTACTGAAGATGGAAAGTGAAACAATGTTTTGTTATCAATGCGAGCAGGCCGCAAAGGGTAAAGGATGTGATAAAATGGGTGTTTGCGGGAAAGATCCGGAAGTGGCGGCTCTGCAGGATCTTCTTGTTTATGCACTGACGGGCTTAGCTGTTGTTGCCGTTGAAGGAAGAAAGGCAGGCATAGTCGATTCCGAGATAAATGTATTTACGGCTAAGGCATTGTTTTCAACGTTGACCAATGTCAATTTTGATCCTGAACGTATGGTTGAACTGATTAGAAAATGTGTAAACCTGCGGGAAGGCCTGAAAAACAAGATTAAAAAAGCGGGGGGAAAACCAGACGAGAAAGACAAAGCAGTAACCTTTCAACCGGCAACCTCTAAAGCGGAGCTCCTGAAACAAGCGGGAATTGCCGGTCTGAAAGCTGATGCGGCGGCCAATCCGGATATATTGTCGTTGAAACACACAGTGCTTTTCGGTGTAAAGGGTATTGCCGCCTATGCCGATCATGCCTGGATCCTGGGACAGGAAGACGATATGGTTTACGCTTTCATTCATGAAGCTCTGGCGGCGACTCTGCGTTCAGATTTGGATCTGAATGCCTGGGTTGCTCTGGTTCTCAAATGCGGTGAGATCAACCTGCGCACAATGGAACTTTTGGATACCGGAAATACTACAGCCTTCGGCCATCCGGTGCCGACAAAAGTTCCCCTGGGAACGAAAAAAGGCAAAGCCATCCTGATCTCCGGTCATGATCTCAAAGACCTGGGTGAACTTTTGAAACAGACACAGGGCAAAGGTATTAACATCTACACTCACGGCGAAATGCTTCCCGCGCATGGTTATCCTGAATTGAAAAAATATGCTCATTTCTATGGCCACTACGGGACAGCCTGGCAGAATCAGGCAAGGGAATTTGCGGATTTTCCCGGTGCGATCTTAATGACCACCAACTGTATCCAGCGCCCGCGAGATTCTTATTGGGCCAATATTTTTACCAGTGGCCTTGTCGGCTGGCCGGGAAT
This sequence comes from Deltaproteobacteria bacterium HGW-Deltaproteobacteria-1, assembly GCA_002840635.1. Lineage (GTDB taxonomy): Bacteria > Desulfobacterota > Syntrophia > Syntrophales > Smithellaceae > UBA8904. The sequence goes on along the minus strand of PHBN01000149.1, from coordinate 1,869 downwards.
TAATCACATCGCTGACGGCAACTTCGAGCCCGTGATTAAAAAAGCTCTGGAATTGCAAGGCTTTGCCGCTGATACGGAAGGGCGATCCGTAATGGTCGGCTTTGCCCGCAATGCCGTTCTGGGCGTGGCTGACAAAATCATCAAAGCCATCAAAGGGAAAACCATTCGCCACTTTTTTTTGGTTGCCGGTTGCGATGGCGCCAAACCTGGGAGAAATTATTATACCGAATTTGTGGAAAAAGCGCCGAAAGACACCATCGTTATGACTCTGGCCTGCGGCAAGTTCCGTTTCTTCGATAAAGAATTAGGCGATATCGGCGGAATTCCCCGCCTGTTGGATATCGGACAGTGTAACGACGCTTATTCCGCAATCCAGATCGCTCTGGCTTTATCCAAGGCCTTCAATGTCGGAGTCAATGATTTGCCCCTTTCGATGATCCTTTCCTGGTATGAACAAAAGGCAGTGGCCATCCTGCTGACATTGCTTTACCTGGGAATTAAAGACATTCGCCTGGGGCCGAGTCTGCCGGCATTCATATCGCACAATGTTCTGGATGTCTTGGTGAAGAATTTCGCAATCAAACCGATCACAACGCCGGATGAGGATTTAAAAGCGATACTGGGATAAATAAATTATCAATAAAGCTGTTCTTCCAGAACGAAACGGAGAGCCGCCTGAAATTTAAGAACTACAAAATATTGAATCACGGAGAAAGCTTATGCAGCAAAAACAACGTCAAGAAGTTATTTTATTTTACAACTCCCTGCTCTCGGCAGAAAGAGCAGGGGTTGAAGTTTTAAGCAGCCTGGTTCACGAGATTGAAGATAATAATTTAAAGATTATTCTGGGAATATTCATGCGGGACGAAGGGATAAATTGCCAGATTTTTTCTACGCTCATCAAAAATTCAGGGGAAGAACCGGGGAAAAAAACGGGTGACTTTGTGCAGAAAGTGAAGTTGTTGGAAAAAATTGAAGATAAAATTAATTTGCTTCTCAAAGGCCAGGAATGGGTTGCAAGTCAAATCAGGAAAAACCGTTCACTATTTATTTATGGTTCTGAAGCCATGTTTATGGAATCCATCAAGATTCAGCATGAGGAAAACGTTGATTATTTAAAGCGATCAATCAGTTCATCGTGATTTACCCGTGAAATCAATAAAGAATATTCTGACAGAATGATGTGTGATTATGAAGCTTAATGCATCTTAAAAGAAAGTACAGGATAGGTTATCCATTGCAGCAACTTATAGAGAGGCTCTGAAAGGTTGCTATGAAGCAGCGAAAATTAACTATACCGGTTAATGAGCCGTTCAGACTGGACTTTACCATCTGGGCTCTCCGGAGACGACAAACAAATATTGTTGACTGCTGGAACGAAGAAACGTATACCCGTGTTCTTGTTTTGGATCATCAGCCCGTCCACATGAGTATTATTCAGGAAGGAACAAACCTCGCTCCGAATCTTGGCCTAACCTTAATCAGTCAAAAAGGGCTCAGTTTTTCAACGCAAACAGAGGCCCTCCTGATCGTCGGAAAGATACTTGGATTAACCATCGATTTACACCCCTTCTACAAACTTGCTGCAGGAAATGAGTTTCTCCGGGACCTTGTGAGAGTATTTCGAGGGGTCAAGCCGCCTTGCTTTCCAAGTCTTTTTGAAGCGCTGGTCAATTCCATTTCTTGTCAGCAAGTGACACTGGATGTAGGGATTTTAATGATGAACCGGTTAGCCAAAAGATTTGGAGTCAAATTTGAGATTAAGGGAGTGGTTCAATATGCTTTTCCCAGACCGGAAGATTTAGAAAATGCCACTGAAGCGGATATAAAAGATCTAGGCTATAGTGCACAGAAAGCCAGGGCAATAAA
>PHBN01000519.1 GCA_002840635.1 Deltaproteobacteria bacterium HGW-Deltaproteobacteria-1 | reverse complement strand
TCATGAAGAACCTGCTGCAGGGACAGGTGCTGCAGTATCAAACCCATAAAAGATTCGAATACGACCGTAAGTAGCCCCCAAAGAAACCCGATTAACAATGCCCGCCTGCTTGAAGATGGGGGCCAGGTGCGGATGACGTACCAGATGAAAGCCCCGATACACACAGAGCCTATTATGGTCGAGAGCTGATGTGCATGCGGCTCGGACATGACTCTCGCGTATGTAAACTGGCGGAGTGCACCATTCGCGATAGCGATGACGAGCATTGGAAACCACGCGAGAACATAGCGAATCATGATCAATTACCTATTTGTGTTTCGGACTAGCTGATTTCCCGGCCCCTAACGTTCGAACTGTGCCGCCCAGCTTTTTGGGTCGGCACTAGTGAAGGGTTGTGCTTTTCTTTTAATCGTCAATTAAATCAGGGTATAATTTTTTTATACATTCAGGACAAATACCATGACTAAATTCTGCATCGGAATGTTCCTTTATATAAACTTCGATCTGGTTCCAATATCCCTTATCGTCTCTAATATTTTTGCACGAAGAGCATATCGGGAGCATGCCACGCAGTCGTTTTATTTCGTATTCATGTTCACGCAAAACCAATCTTCTGGCCTCGACACTATCCGTAATGTCAATACAACTGCCTATGTAACCGCCAAAGTTCCCTTGTTCGTCCTTGAATGGTACTCCTCGATCGAATATCCAGCGATACTCTCCGTCATACCGCCGGAGGCGATATTCCATTTCGAAAACTTCACGTTTTTTGAAAGACGACAGGTAAATTTCAAGACACATATTAAAATCTTCTGAAAAAACACCTTCCGCCCATCCATTACCAAGCTCCTGTTCTATGTTCCGCCCAGTAAAATTCAGCCACTGTTGATTAAAATAATCACACTCGGTCGAGGTATTGGCTCTCCAGATCATAATAGGAGCCTGTTCGACAATGATCATGTATTCATTATAAGATAGCTTTTCCTTTTTCATCTTCCTCTTCCTGCTTGTAGTGGTCTATCATTTCTCAATCTTGCCAACTGATTTGCCTCTTTAAGCACAACGAAAA
>PHBN01000518.1 GCA_002840635.1 Deltaproteobacteria bacterium HGW-Deltaproteobacteria-1 | reverse complement strand
CGGTTTCTGCATTTTCAACAATATCGCCATCGGGGCCATGCATGCCATGAAAAAGCATGGCCTCAAAAAAATCCTGATTGCTGACTGGGACCTGCACCACGGCAACGGAACACAGAAGATTTTTTATTCCGACCGGCGGGTGTTGTTTTTTTCAACGCATCAGTATCCGTACTATCCGGGCACGGGAGGTTTGCACGAAATTGGCGAAGGCCAGGCCCTGGGTTACACGATCAATGTACCGCTCAAACGCGGAGCATTCAACGGAACGTTCATCTCGGCATTCCGCAAAATTCTGGAACCGGTTGCCATGGAGTTTAAACCGGAATTGATTCTTGTTTCCGCGGGATTCGACACGTATTATCAGGATCCGCTAGGCGGCATGCGCGTCACTCCGGAGGGTTTTGCCGCTATGGCACGCGTATTGCTGAACATAGCGGATAAATGTTGTTCGGGGCGGGTGGTAGCCCTTCTGGAAGGCGGTTACCATGTTACGGGGTTAACCCGATCGGTCAAGGCAGTTCTCGAAGAAATGTTTGATGAAACGCACTGGACGGATCAAAAACTGGCGGCCCTGGAAAAGGATTGCGACTCGGACAACAAACCGGTTATCCAATCGGTAATGGGTGCACTGCGCCCATACTGGGATGTATTTTAGGAGGGAATCTGTTTTGAAATTAAGCACACAGGATGTTGAATACGTTGCAAAGCTCTTTTTTGTCTGATAGAACAGATTTGCACCTAATCAACCATGCTACGGAGAATTAACGCTCGTCCCGCGTGAGCGGGATTAAATTGTTATCAGGGGATTATATGGAATTACATCAATTAACCATTCATGAACTGCAGGAGTTAATTAAAAACGGCGACGTGTCATCCACGCAGATTACCCGATCTGTTTTTTCGCGAATCGACGAGGTGGAAGAACGGGTACACTCATATATTCGCCTCATGAAAGATGAAGCATTAACTGCGGCGGCACGGGCGGATGAAGATATTAAAAAGGGGAACATCCGTCCCTTGACAGGCATTCCCGTGGCACTCAAAGATATTGTCTGCACCAAAGGCATACCAACTACCTGCGGGTCAAACATCCTGCACAACTTCGTTCCTCCATACAATGCGACGGTTGTGGAGAAGTTATCCGCGGCGGGTGCCGTGTTTGTGGGAAAAACAAATATGGATGAATTTGCGATGGGTTCTTCGACGGAAACATCCTTTTTCGGTCCGACACGCAACCCGTGGGACCTGGAAAGAATTCCCGGCGGTTCCAGCGGAGGCTCCGCAACCTCGGTGGCTGCCGATGAATGCATCTCTTCCATCGGTTCCGACACGGGAGGATCGATTCGTCAGCCCGCGGCCCTATGCGGTGTTGTCGGCATGAAACCGACTTACGGACGGGTTTCGCGCTTCGGGCTCATTGCGTTTGCCTCCTCGCTGGATCAGATCGGCCCTTTCACGAAAGATGTGGAAGACTGCGCCATTATGATGAATGTCCTGGCCGGTTACGATCCCAGGGAATCCACATCCGTCATGACGGAAGTGCCCGACTACGGCCAGTTTATCGGCCGCGACATTTCGGGCTGGAAAGTCGGCATCCCTAAAGAATATTTTGTTGAGGGCATCGAT
>PHBN01000148.1 GCA_002840635.1 Deltaproteobacteria bacterium HGW-Deltaproteobacteria-1 | reverse complement strand
TGACATTGATTCCATCCTGGAAAATGCAATGAAAATTGCCAAAGAAGTTGTGGCGCCCACCAACGAGGATGGCGATACGATTCACGCCGTGTATAAGAATGGTAAAGTCACCACGCCCGAATCTTTCAAGAAACCTTACTTAACAGTTCAGGAAAACGGCCTGGGCTCAAGCAATGCCGATCACAGCGACCCCAGTTCTCTGCCTCTGTGCTTAATGGGCGCGACCAATGAATTCCTGGCCGCCGCCAATGCCGCCTCCGGTCCTTATGTCATGGCCACAACCGGCGCAGCAGGTCTGATCCGTGACTTCGGCAGTGAAAAGGTTAAAAATATTTTTCTGCCTAAAATGTTTTCGGGCCAGTGGGCAGGCACCATGGATCTCACCGAACCCAACAGCGGCTCGGACGTAGGCGATATCGTGACCAAGGCCACCCCGACGAATGAGCCGGGCGTTTACAATATTGTCGGCACCAAATGTTTCATCACCGGCGGCGATCAGGACATCACGGAAAACATAATCCACCTTACGCTTGCGCGCATTGAAGGCAGCCTGAAAGGAACAAAGGGAATATCTCTGTTCGTTGTACCCAAATACTGGCACGACGAGGCCGGCGAAAAAGGTGAATTCAACGACGTCAACTGCGGCGGCGTAGAACACAAACTGGGACTGAGGGGATCAGCCACCAGCATAATTAATTTTGGCGAAGAAGGAAAGTGCCGGGGTTACCTTCTGGGCAATCCCCCCGTTGAGGGCAAAGGCGAAGGCATGGCCCAGATGTTTCAGATGATGAACGAAGAGCGGACCGTTACCGGCCTGGCCGCCAATGCGGCAGCCACCGTATCTTACAACAATGCGGCAATGTACGCCGCAGGGCGCATTCAGGGTCGTCAGCTCACCAACCCCAAGGCCGGAAGAGTCCCCATCATTAATCACGAAGATGTGCGCCGCATGCTGATGTACCAGAAGTCCATCACCGAGGCCAACCGGGCGATGATTTCCATGTCCTACTACTGCATGGATATCGCGGAAAACACCTCGGACGAAAACGAGCGAAAACGCGCCAAGGCTTTTGTGGAAGTCAACATACCGATCGTTAAGGCCTGGTGCTCGGACATGGCTTTCCTGAGCATTTCAGAGGCAATGCAATGCTACGGCGGCTATGGCTTTTCGGAAGATTACCCGATCGCGCAGCAGCTTCGCGATTCCCGTATTTACCCCATCTGGGAGACAGGTTTTTGCCCTGTGGTTTGCGGAACTCGAAAAATTCGCAGCGGATCATAAAGATGATAAAATTATAGGCGTTCAGGTCGCGCTGCTTGATGAGGCGTTAAACCAGTACAAGGAAATTCAGGCAACAATGGCCGGCTACCTAGGCCAGGGCAAGTTCGGCATGATCGGTTTCTTTGCCACACGAATTCTCCATGCCACGGGCTACATTTACGGCGCCAAGTTGCTTCTGGAGCATGCTCTCATCGCCCAGAAGAAAATCGACGAAATCGGCAAGGATCATTTTGAATATCCCTACTACGCGGGTAAAATCGCGTCGGCGAAGTTTTTCGCCCATAATCTGCTTCCGAATGTAGGTTTGATTCTGCGGGTTATCAAGGAAGGCGATAATTCCGTCATGGAAATTCCCGAAGCATCTTATATGCTGGTTTAGAAAAACGTTTGGACAGGGCGGGGGCGAAAAGGCCCCTGCCCTGTTTTTATTGCACTGACCCGCACTTGGGAATCATCTACGATACCGTCTGCGAATCACCATGCCATAGACAATCAGATTGATCAAGATAACCAGTCCGCCTAAAATATACTGCGTTGAGACGGTAAGGTTTTCCGGGTAGATCACAGGCAGAAGATATCGTACGACAAAGTCGCCGCTATAGGTGCTTTCACCACCCAGCCGCCGTAGATAATTTTCCAGCGGTGTCAGCGGACAAGTGCCACTCATGAACTCAATGCCCGCTCCCCAGGCAACCGCCGGTAAATGAATCCAGGCCTGGCAGGGCCTGCGCAGAACCAGCAAACCGCCCGCGATAACAAAGACGATAAATAAAAAATGAAAAACAACAACCGCATCAGCGAGCAGCGGGTACATGTTCCTCCGGGTGAATCGTGTCTAGTATTGTAAAGCTTATTCAATCGCCCCGTTCTTTTTCATGAGAACCGCGACGGCTTCGGCTAGACGGCGGTATCCGGCGGCATTGGGATGAATGAGATCCGCCTTCAAAGTCCTGTCGGCCAAAATTTCCGACAACGTTTTCTCTTCCAGCGCTAAGTGCATTTCTTCGGCTATCTCTCGATAGAAAGGCTCGGGGGAAAGGGATAAACCCAGCGCCGGTGCGCCAATCAATACGACCGCAGAGCCCTGCTGTATGGTCAGACGAACCATTTCCCGAATATTATCGGCAGCCTGTTTTTTACTCATTCCGCGCAGGAGGTCGTTGCCACCGAGGCAGATTATCACCAATGCAGGTTTTTCCCGCTCCAGTACTTTTGGAAGACGTGCCAGCCCCCCGGCAGTGATTTCTCCCGGCACACCGGCATTGACCACCCTTCTCCCGATGATCTTCTCCAGAACTGCCGGATAGCTCTCCTGCGGCGCAGCCCCAGTACCAAAGGTGATGCTGTCGCCAAAAGCTAAAACAACATCATCTCTCTCCAGTTTCGGAAGCCCGACCGTTAATGAACAGGCAACCATCAGTGCCATGTAAACGGCTATCAGCGAATAAATGCCGCTTTGATATCTTCTGTGCATCATCACAGCCTCCCCGGCGGGCATTGATCTATCTGACTTCCAAGTATTTAAAGACGATTACCGTGCGTTGTCAAGGAAAAGCCTGGACAAAATGCTTTTTTTACATCTGCTTGTTTTTATGTTACATATTTAAATAATCTCCTAATGGACGGATGCTGAAATGTTTGAGTGGTTCCCAAAGCAAAGACGCCTCAAAATCATGGAAGAGCCTTTTCCTTCCGAATGGGAAGATATAATCCGCCGCAACATGGTTCATTACTCAATGCTTGGCGATGACGAACAAAAGCGGCTGCACGGGCTGATCCAGATATTCGTGACCGAAAAGTCCTGGGAAGGATGCGGTGGACTGAAGCTCACCGATGAAATCCGTGTAACAATATCCGCGCAGGCCTGCCTGCTCATTCTGAACATTCCTCAAAACTACTTCGAAAATATTGAAACTATTCTTGTCTATCCTTCCGAAATGATGTTGCCCCAGCGGAAGCCAGGCTTTTTTGAAACCGTCCTCGAACCTCTGGAGCCGGCGCGCCCCATTTCCGGCCAGGCCTTCCAGCAGGGTCCGGTCATTCTGGCCTGGGACACAGCATTGTATCAGGGTCGTCAGAGCAAAGCAGGCAGCAACGTGGTTTATCACGAGTTTGCCCATAAACTGGACATGCAGGACGGCGCGGCAGACGGCACACCCCGGTTGCGCGACCGCGAAGAATACCGGGACTGGGTCAAAACCTGCTCACGCGAATATTTAAGACTGCTTCATGATGTTGAAAAAGGCAAACGAACATTCCTTGACGAATATGGTGCGACAGACGAGGCCGAATTTTTCGCCGTCGCGACGGAACAATTCTTCTGCCAGCCCGTTCAGATGATCAAATCCGCACCGGAACTCTACCGCGTATTGAAGGAATACTACAGACAGGATCCTGCAACCCGCGCAGGAAGAAATCTGTATGATGGTCAAGAGAACTAAATCTCGCGTTCATGAAGAAAAGGAATAGCGTTGATTTTAAAAAGCAGGTGGATCAAACTTATATACACGATAGCTACAGGAAGTAGAAAAGTGCGGACTATTATGACGCCCATCGTCGGCCTGTCCTATTCGCTTTTCGCGACACTGTTTGTACTTGTTTCTTTGCTGATCGACGGCTGGCTTCATTTTCCCGAATTTCCACAGGCGCCGGCCAATGTGTTTTTGTCCATCCTATTCATAACCACTGGCCTGCTTCTGGTCCTCTGGTGCATCTATAATTTTGTTAAAATGAAGGGAACGCCTGTGCCTTTCAATCCGCCGCCCCGGCTTGTCATTTCCGGCCCCTATGCCTTTAGCCGCAATCCGATGCTTAGCGGAATCTTCCTGTTGCTTTTCGGATTGGGCTTTGCCTTCCAGTCTCCGGCTTTGCTTTTCATCTTTACGCCGCTCTTTATTTTGGTGAATATTCTGGAGTTAAAAGCGATCGAAGAACCGGAGCTGGAAATGCGGCTGGGTAACGACTATCTTGATTATAAGAAAAGGACGCCAATGTTTTTCCCAAAGTTGTGGTAAAATGAATGCAGGAAGGAATATTATTGGATGATTGACTATATCAAACGGCATGAACACTACGTAAAAGAGCTACTTGAATCGCAACCGGGACAGGAAAAGCTCTCTGAGCTTCTCACCTATCACGACAAGCAGATTGCCTGGATGCAGCACGAAAGGATGGCACATCTGATTACCATGATGTTTGTCTGTCTCTTCTTTCTGCTAACCTTTGGCTTTACCATGATCCATTTCACTGTGCCCTGTATTCTTCTCACAACACTGCTTCTGGTCCTGACGGCCGCCTACGTTCTCCACTACTACCGTCTCGAAAACAGCATACAGCGATGGTATTCATTATCCAACCGGATCAGGATGAACTTGTTTCAGATTAAATAAAGGGATGATTGCATGATGTATCCGGACCGATGCTTATGTTAATAGACAGTGTCCAATCAATATGCGTTTTGATAATTGTTACACCTACGAAGTCTCAGTAGTGGGAAGTTGTCAGAATTGAAGATTACCATTTGAATTCATGTTTCTTCTGTGGGATTGGTTTCTCTATCTTATTTGAGCTGATAGCCTTTCTCTCGAAATAATCTTAGACAGGCCTCGGCAACAGCATCATCATAAGTAATTCCCTTATTTTTTTCAATCTCTTCAAGGGCAGCCTCAAGACCCAAACCAGGACGATACGGACGGTGGGAAGCCATGGCTTCAACAACATCGGCCACGGCCATAATGCGGGCTTCTATAAGAATTTCATCTCCCTTCAGGTTTCTTGGATAACCGGATCCGTCTATCCGTTCATGGTGTTGATAAACAATTTGTGCCAGGGGCCAGGGAGATTCCACATCTTTCAGCATCTCATATCCACCCTGAGAGTGTTCCTTAATCAGAGAAAATTCGATGTTTGACAGCTTGGTAGGCTTGGTCAGTATCTCCGAGGGAATCGCTAATTTCCCGATGTCATGGATAGCACCTGCCATCCGGATTCCTTCTATTTTATCCTTATTTAATCCCATCTCCGTGGCGATAGAC
>PHBN01000517.1:1151-1860 GCA_002840635.1 Deltaproteobacteria bacterium HGW-Deltaproteobacteria-1 | reverse complement strand
CGCTCCAGAATTTTCAGAATGGACGGATAATCGTTTTCAAATGAAACGGATACGGCCAGAATATCAAAGTCACGAACGGGTTTTTGACTTTCCAGACTTACTGTTTCCGCCGCGCCGGCGACGAATTCGGCGTCGTCACCGGACACGGACAGAAACACTCTTTCACAAAGAAAGGAGGGCGACTCGTTAAATATCTTGTAAACAGCCTGAAACCCGAGGTTAGCCATGCCGATCCGATAGTGATTGGGATAAGCCAGGCAAACCGTATGGCAGGTTCCCCATATTTTCTTAACAAAACCCTGCTCCCGGGACAAAAGGGTTTCGTAGTGCTTTTTCTGTTTCCAGTTCATGCGCCTAACATGGCCTCTGTTTTGCCGCGTTCATGTCATATCACGTTCACAATAACGATATAACCCGTCTTCCCGGCCAGGGAATCACAACGGCATCCGTCAGAAAACCACGAACCGGCTTCTAGTCCGCCTGCCTGCGCAGGAACGTGGGAATATCGATATCGACGTTTTGACTTTCATCGTTGATCCCGATGGTCAGCACATTGGCCTGGTCACGGGATTTTTCCTTGCGCAGGTAGGCCGGCGTCGATAAATCTTCTTTCCGGAAGCCGCCCAGATGAGCCACATTGGACGGCGCCTGTTTTTTCTTCATCGCATCTTCAAATCCGGTTGCAATGACGGTAATCCTGATTTCATCT
>PHBN01000517.1:0-1079 GCA_002840635.1 Deltaproteobacteria bacterium HGW-Deltaproteobacteria-1 | reverse complement strand
CCCATGTTGCACATGATGTTTTTTACATCGGCGAAATCGAGGTTGATCAACCCCGGAACAACAATCAGATCGGATATGCCCTTGACAGCCTGATAAAGAATATCATCCGCCTTCTTGAAAGCATCCAGAAGCGAAAGCCCGCGCCCGCCCAGGCTCAGCAGCCGCTGATTGGGAACAACAATCAGGGTATCAACCACGTCGCGCAGTTGCACAATGCCTTCCTCGGCCTGCAAATTCCTTTTTTTGCCCTCGAACTGAAAAGGCTTCGTTACAACGGCTACTGTCAGGGCTCCGCTTTCACGGGCCACCTGTGCAATCACCGGTGCAGCGCCTGTGCCCGTTCCCCCTCCCAGGCCCGCAGTGATGAAAATCATATCCGCGCCTTCCAGTTGACGGCGGATTTCATCGCGGGATTCCAGAGCCGCTTGTCTGCCGATGTCCGGATTGGAACCGGCTCCCAATCCCTTGGTGACTTCAGCGCCGATCTGGATTTTGACGGGAGCATTTGACGCTCCCAGCGCCTGGGAGTCGGTGTTCGCGATCATAAAATCGACTCCCCTCAGCGAATAGGAAATCATTGTATTGACGGCGTTGCCGCCGCCCCCTCCCGCGCCAATAACTTTGATTCTTGCCGAATTTTCGATACATACCTCCGTTAATTCAAACATGCGCACCCCCTTCTTTGTTTAGAAAAACTCCAAAAACCATTTCTTGACTGTTTTTAAAAATTCACCGAAAACATTACCCGTCTTGCGGTAAACCGAATCGCCGGACATGTTTTTACTGCCGTAAATGATCAAACCAACTCCGACGGCAAAAGCCGGTGAATTGGCAACATCACTTAAGCCGCCAACGCCCGTCGGACAACCAAGGCGTACCGGCATATCAAAAATCTGCTCCGCCATTTCTGTTAAACCCGGTAAAAGCGATGCGCCACCGGTCAGCACAAGGCCCGCCGCCAGCAAATCTTCGTAACCGGAGCGGACCATTTCCTTCAGTGCCATATTAAGAATTTCATCCATCCGGGGTTCAATAATTCTTCCCATAATCTGACGGGATACCATGCGTGCTTCCCGGCC
>PHBN01000147.1:748-4844 GCA_002840635.1 Deltaproteobacteria bacterium HGW-Deltaproteobacteria-1 | reverse complement strand
TCTGAACAGAGCAAGTGGCGTATTCTTTCGAAATAAAGCTCCCGACAGATAAAATGAAAAAATATTGACTCGAAAAAATTTCTATAATAAGGGTGTTTTTTATTTTTTACAGATAATGAAGGAGATCGTAATATAATGATCGAAGTAAGATGGCATGGACGGGGTGGTCAGGGAGCAGTAACATCCGTGGAATTACTGGCAGTATCTGCAATTGCCGCGGGAAAATACGCTCAGGGATTTCCGAGTTTCGGTCCGGAGAGAAGAGGGGCGCCAGTTGCTGCGTTTACACGCATTGATGATAAAAAAATCAATGTCCGTTCGGGCATTTATGAACCGGATGTCGTGCTGGTGCTCGACTCCAGCCTGATCGGTCTGGTTAACGTCACAGATGGTTTAAAACCCAACGGGAAATTAATCGTCAACACGCCTAAAACACCCGAAGAAATCCGCAAGGAATTAAATTTCGGCGGTACGGTCGCCACTGTTGACGGCACCGGCATCGCGCGCAAGGAAATGGGCGTGCCCATTGCCAATACGACCATGATCGGAGCACTGCTCAAAGTGATCGGCATCATGGAGCTGGACGCGATGAAGGAAGCCATTGAACACCGGTTCGGCAGAATCGCCCAGAAGAATCTCAACGCAATGAAACGGGCTTTCGACGAAATCAAAATAAGCAATTAAGGGGTATATCCATTATGGCATTGAAAACATGGAAAGAGCTTCCCATAGGATGTGTTGTATCCGAGCCGGGCAGCGCCAGTGAATATCATACGGGCAGTTGGCGGTCGCAGCGACCTGTCTGGAATGACACGAAATGCATCAAGTGCGGCATCTGTTATGTCTATTGTCCGGAAGGTTGCATTCAGCAGAGCGAGGATGGCTTTTTCCAGGCAAATCTCGATTATTGCAAGGGCTGCGGGATCTGCGCACACGAATGCTGGCCGCACGCGATATCGATGGTAGAGGAGGGATAACATGGGCAAGCGCATTGGAATGGAAGTGGCAGTTGCCGTGGCGGAAGCCGTGGGACTTTGCAATATCGACATGGCGGCCGTTTATCCCATCACCCCCCAGTCGCACATCGCAGAACATCTTTCCGATCTGGTTGCCGACGGCAGGATAGACGCGGAATTTGTAACGGTGGAGTCCGAACATTCTGCCATGAGCGCGGTCATCGGCGCCTCCGGTACCGGAGCCCGCTCCTATACAGCAACCAGTTCTCAGGGATTGATGTATATGCATGAACTGCTGCCTATTGCCTCGGCAATGCGGCTGCCGATATGCATGGCCATTGCCAACCGGGCGGTGTCCGGTCCCCTGAATATTTTAAATGATCATACAGATATTATGCCCCAGCGAGATTCCGGCTGGATTTCCATCTTTGTGGAAAACGGACAGGAAGCAATCGACATGTCGATCATGTCTTTTAAAATCGCCGAGCATAAAGATGTCATGCTGCCGGTCAATGTCAATATTGACGGTTTTCAGCTTACCCACATGGTCGAGCCTTTTGAAATGCCCACCCAGGAAGAGGTCAACCAGTTCCTGCCGCCGTTTGTCCCCCACGCAACGCTTCATCCCTCAAAGCCGGTAACCATGGGCGCTTTTGCCATGTCCGACTACTTTGCGGAAATCATGAAGGCCAAGGATGAAGCCCTCAAAAATTCTAAAAAAGTCATTTTGGACGTTTGGAACGAATGGGGCAAATTGTTCGGCCGCAAGTACCAACCGGTTGAAACATACAAGATTGAGGACGCGGATGTCCTGATGCTGACGATGGGGTCCATGGGTGAGACCGCGCAGATCGCCATCGACGAGCTTCGCGCCAAGGGCGTAAAGGCCGGTCTGGTGAAATTACGATTGTGGCGGCCGTTCCCACTGGCGGAAATCAAAGCCGTTTTAAAAAACGCGAAGAAACTGATTGTGACCGACCGCGCCATATCGTTTGGCGGTCCCGGCGGCCCGGTGTTTTCGGAAGTCAAGTCGGCCCTTTATGCCGAAGCGAAGCGTCCCCTGATTTATAATTATATCTATGGACTGGGCGGACGCGACATGGCTGTGAAAGATTTTACCGGCATGTTTGAAAAAGTTCTGGCCGACACAACAAACCAGGAAGCAGATACGTATGAATTTTGGGGAGTGAGAGAATAATGAATATTGTAGAGAATTTTGATTTATTTGCTCCACGGCTGATTAATAAAAAAGAATTGCTTTCGCCCGGCCACCGCGCCTGTTCCGGCTGCGGGGAAGTTCTGGCCGTGCGTTTGATGTGCAAAGCCCTGGGTGAAAATACCGTCATCGCTTCCGCGACAGGCTGCATGGAAATCATCTCCAGCATGTTTCCCACCACTGCCTGGGAAGTTCCCTGGATTCACGTCGCCTTTGAAAACGCGGCATCCGTCGCTTCCGGAATAGAAGCCGGCCTGAAGGCGCTACGCAAGAAAGGCAAAATCGACGACCGCTATGTGAAGGTTGTCGGCATGGGCGGCGACGGCGCCACCATGGACATCGGTTTTCAGGCTCTTTCCGGAGCAATGGAGCGCGGCCATGATATGATTTATGTCTGCTTCGACAACGAAGCCTATATGAACACGGGCATTCAGCGCTCCAGCGGCACGCCGATGGGTGCTTCCACAACCACCGCTCCGGCGGGCAAAGTCAGCATGGGGCAGAAAACGTGGAAGAAAAACATGCCCGAAATTATGGTTGCCCACGGCATACCCTATGTTGCTACGGCCTGTCCAAGCTATCCACTTGATTTTATAAGAAAAATGGAAAAGGCCAAAAGCATTAAGGGTCCTTCATATATTCACTGTTTTTCCATGTGTCCAACCGGATGGCGTTCTCCGTCACATACGGCGATCTCCATGGGACGTCTGGCCGTGGAAACGGGGGCTTTTCCTCTGTATGAAGTGGAAAACGGACATTATCATCTGTCTTCGGAAATGCCGAAAAAATTCAAGCCCATTAAAGATTATTTTAAGCCTCAGGGACGATTCCGTCACCTGACCGCTGATGAAATCGAGATGATCCAGGAAAGAGTAAATATTGAATATAAGAAACTGGTGGAAAAAGCCAAGTACCTGAAGATTTAGTGTTATAAAAAAGGGGGACTCCTTCAAGAATACCGAGGTGAAAAAAGCATGACAAAAGCCAATGATATTGTGGTGAAAACAAAACAAATTGTCAAAAAGCACAAGGGTGATAAAAGCGCGCTCATTGCCATACTGCAGGAGATGCAGGAAGCTTTCAATTATCTTCCGAAGGAAGGATTAAAGACGGCGGCCAAAGCGATGAATGTGCCCTTTACCCGCATTTATGAAGCGGCCACGTTTTACACTGCCTTCAGCCTTAAACCGCGCGGCAAACATATCGTCAAAGTCTGCAAGGGAACAGCCTGCCATGTCCGTGGCGCGGCCATCCTTCAGGACCGTTTTGAAACCACGCTGGGCATCAAGCCGGGTGAAACGACAAAAGATGGAAATTTTTCGCTTGAAACCGTCAACTGCGTGGGTGCCTGCGCACTGGGACCTGTCGTAGTGATCAACACCGATTACCATGGACAGGTCACCATTAACAAAGTGGATAAAATCATTAAAAAGATCAATAATGAAGAGGGGGCGCAGCAATGAACGAAAATCCCGATATTCAAGCCCACCAGCTCCTGGACAATTTATCTCTGTATTACGGTCCGAAGAAGAAGTTTGTCGCGATTTGCGCCGGCACCGGATGCCGTGCGTCCGGCAGCATCAAGGTTAGAGAAGCTCTTGAGGCCGAATTAAAAAAGCAAAACATGGACGAAGTGGATGTCCTGGCTACCGGCTGTTTGGGATTCTGTGAAAAAGGGCCCATGGTCATTATTCATCCCGACAAGTATTTTTATCAGCATGTAAAAGTAGAAGATGTGCCGGAAATCGTTTCCAAAACCGTAGCCAAAGGTGAAGTCATCAGCCGGTTGGTCTACCGTCATCCGGAAACACAAAAAACCCTGTATCGTGAAGAAGACCTGCCCTTCTACAAGAAACAGAACCGTATCGTGTTCGGCCAGAACGGCATGCTTGATCCGTCAAGAATCGAGGCTTATTTCAATATC
>PHBN01000147.1:0-659 GCA_002840635.1 Deltaproteobacteria bacterium HGW-Deltaproteobacteria-1 | reverse complement strand
CGGCGAACCGCGCGCTAAATACGTCCACGCGGTGGAAAAAGGCCTGTACGACAAGCCCACCGTTCTCAACAACGTGGAGACCTGGGCCAACGTGCCGCTGATTATTAATAAAGGGGCTGACTGGTATGCTTCCATTGGAACCGAGGGTTCCAAAGGAACGAAAATCTTTTCACTGGTCGGCAAGATCAATAACACGGGGCTTATTGAAGTCCCGATGGGGACGACGCTTTACGAAATCATCTACGATATGGGTGGTGGCATTCCCAACGGACGAAAGTTTAAGGCTGTGCAGACCGGCGGTCCGTCCGGCGGCTGCATCCCGGAGCGTCTGCTGGATATCCCCGTTGATTTCGACAAACTCTATGAAGTCGGTTCCATGATGGGCTCCGGCGGTATGATCGTCATGGACGAAACCTCGTGTATGGTGGATGTCGCCCGTTATTTTCTGGAGTTTCTTAAGGAAGAATCCTGTGGCAAGTGCGTGCCATGCCGCGAAGGCGTCCGCCGGATGAGCGACATTCTGGAGGATATTTGTTCGGGCCGCGGCAGAGAGGGCGATGTCGAGATTCTGGAAAGTATGGGAGCGGCGATTGCCGACGGGTCGCTTTGCGCCCTGGGCGGCTCAGCCCCCAACCCGGTGTTGAGTACGATTCGATATT
>PHBN01000516.1 GCA_002840635.1 Deltaproteobacteria bacterium HGW-Deltaproteobacteria-1 | reverse complement strand
CGGAAAGCAGCTCCAGCAGAAAGGCTTCAAACTCCGGATCGGATTTGTCCACTTCGTCCAGCAGCAGCACCACCGGCTTCTCGGAACTGATGGCCTGCAGAAGCGGGCGGGGCTGGATAAACCGGTCGGAAAAAAACGCGTCTTCCTGCGCCGCAATATGATCCACCGCCTCGGTCAAGGTTGCCGTGGTTCCGATGATATCGTTGATTTTGTCCTTGACCATCTGGGTATAGAGCAACTGCTTGGCATACTCCCATTCATAAAGCGCTTTGGCCTCGTCCAGACCTTCATAGCATTGCAGACGGATCAGCTCCCGATCCAGACTGCGGGCGACCGCCTTGGCCAGTTCTGTCTTGCCGACGCCCGCCGGTCCTTCGATTAATACAGGTTTCTGCGTCGCCTGCGCGAGGTATACAACAGTGGCGATTTCCCTTGAAGGGATATATCCGGCCTTCGTCAGCCTCGTTTCAACATCCGCTACACTCTGATATGACATCAATCCATCAATCCTTTCTGATATAGCCAATTAATTACATCACGCGTTTATTGCTTTATATTGGCAAGGGGTTTCTTTTGTCAACATAATAAGAAGAAGTGGAAACGTTTATCGTGTTAATCCAGTCATATTGATAAAAGAACATTTGATATCATAAAAAAACAATATACTATCAGCGGTCGATCTTATCGCTATTGCATGCTGTTTCCAATATATTTCAGGGTGTTACAACTTTAGTGAATTCGTTTCACATGATCCCCATGGGATTGGGCATGGCCACGGTGAGTGCAACTGTTATGTTTTTTGATCGCCTGTAACTCCAGGGTGGAACGGGAACGCTTTTTGTGGAGGCGCAAGCCGGGTTAACGGCAGATACCATGAAGCCTTATGGACTGATGGGATTGACGATCATCATATCTTTTTGTATTGCCGGCTTAATACACCTGATGGTCGTGCTGCTTGAAATGCATTCTAAAAAGAAAAGTTAGTTTTCTCAAGTACGCCTTTGGGCTTCGCCGGACGTTTCGTCAGATATTACGGCCTTGAAATTCGGCGTAAATTCTGTTTAATCTGTCTGGTAAAG
>PHBN01000146.1 GCA_002840635.1 Deltaproteobacteria bacterium HGW-Deltaproteobacteria-1 | reverse complement strand
GTCTGCGATTATATGTTTCCTACCTGTTTAACGAGGCCTGTAGGAACCTCGGCACGCTTCTACAACTTCAAATGTCCCCGTCGAAACCGTTACGCCCCCCCTTTCTTTATTTGTCTCTAATATAGACAGTTATAACGCTTTTGTCAAAGGAAAGAGATCAAATGCTTGCGTCACTTCGTGACACCTCCGCCAACGGAGGATATAAAAGGACCTATTTCATTGATCAACCGTTTCTTTCATATTTTATTCTTTTCTTTTCTTTTTTCTTCTCCGCCAATCGCAACTGTCTTCTTTCTTCCGCCTCTTGATTACGATGCCTGTCCTCTATCGTCTCCAGTATGAGCTGTGGCAACTGGATGGGACTTTTATTGGCATCAAGAGCCACAAAAGTCAGATAAGCTGAACCGGTATGACGATTCTCACCGGTAATGGGATTTTCAGCCTCCACGCGTACACCTACTTCCATTGATGTTTTGCCGACATAGTTTACAGAAGCTTTGAGAATAACAAAATCTCCGACATAAACGGGATGATGAAAATCCAGCCGGTCAATGGATGCGGTCACCACATTCGCCCTGGCGTGGCGCGTGGCAGCTACACCGCCTGCAGTATCAATCAATTTCATGATGTCACCGCCATGAACATTACCAGCGGGATTGGCGTTCTGCGGGTTCATCACCTGCCCCATTATCACTCTACTTTCACTGATTTTTTTCCCTTCCAACATTATCCTCTTCCCTGAAGTACTACGTAAAGATGATCTCCGACTTTTAAAGGAAGCCTTTTTTACAAGTCCGTTACGAAGTTTCCCCGATGTATAACGGGCGACACCTTCGCGAGTGAAGAATATTGTAAGATCACTGAAGCAGTTAAATCTTGATTTGTTTGGATTTGAAATCACGTGACAGCGTGCGGCGCTCTTCACGCACAAGTTTCTTTATTTCCCGCTTGTGCAGGAGGAGTTTTCGCGGCCTTAGCGGCTCATGGTTGGAGCGGTTGCCGTGATCGTAATGGCTGATATGCATCTCACGGAGATAAACCTCGTCGTCTTTGACGACCGCATAGCTGTCTTTGAGATTGGCCTTACCTGCGCGTAGCGCCTTGACTTCTGTTCCAGATAAGACCATCCCGGCTTCGTACGTATCGCCGATATCATAATTGAGACGCGCCGTTTTGTTTGACGCGATTAGTTTTTGTGCTGTGTTTTCTTTTGCCATGACTTAATTTTACCTTAAATCTTGCTTAATGCTACTATTATTTCACGAAATACCATTTGTTTTATGCAAGTGCAAAACCCATAATCCTCCGTAACCCTCCTTTACAAAAGGAGTGTTTAACATATTCCTCATAACGGTGCAGCCTTGCCGCAGGGATAACAAATCAGTAGGTTTATTTTTTCGGCCAGGTCGGCAAATAGTCCGGTTTCACGTGGCTCATGGCCGTGAAAAGATTATGCCGGATGTCAGGATTGTCTCTCTCCAGTTCATTTAAAAGTTTTTTTACATAAATCCTTTTCGAATTTTCACTGCTCGGGCATGAATTTTTAACTGCGGGAAATTCCTGCTCGCGGCTGTATTTTTTTACCAGTTCCTCCCGCAGATATGCCAACGGACGGATAATATGCAGTTTGCCGCCGAATATGCTCTGATTGGGCATCATCGTGCTGATTTCCCGCCCGTAAAACATGTTAATCAGTAGCGTTTCGATAATATCGTCACGGTGATGGGCAAAAGCAATCTTATTGCAGCCTTTTTCATCAGCAATTTCAAAAATTCTTTTCCGCCTCAGACGCGAACACAAAAAACAGGGGTTTTTCCTGTTGAAATCGCTATGCGATAAGGGGCCGATGTCCGTCTTTTCCATTACATAATCATATCGATTTTCCTGAAAATATCTTTCCAGTTCTTGATAGGCTTTATAGTCCGGGTCAAATCCCATGTCGATGTTGACCGCGATAAAAGAAAACTTCGGCACAAAAATCATTATTGAATCAAGCAAATCCAGCAGGGCAAAACTGTCTGCCCCGCCGGAGACGCCGATGAGCACTTTGTCCCCTTCTTCGATCATGGAATAATCCAGCACGGCTTTTTCCAGCCATTTCTTCAAGTGAAGAAAGAGTTTTGTATTTTTGTCTTTTTTGACCATATCCACTTTCTTATTTATTAACCTTTTCTGCTTAAAAAAAATCGGTTTCTTTCTATCCGACTTGATTAAAGTTATCAAGCCTGTTTGCTTATCACCTTGAAATCAGCCCGCTGCTCTGTTAAAGCATAAGGCAAAGCAAAAAGGAGGTTTTATATGCCAGAAATTATCAACATTCATGCCAGGGAAATTCTGGATTCCCGTGGAAATCCCACTGTTGAAGCCGAAGTCACCACCGTATCGGGAATCACCGCGAGCGCCGCGGTACCATCAGGTGCTTCCACCGGCGAACACGAAATGCTAGAACTGCGTGACGGCAACAAGAAAAGATACGGCGGAAAAGGTGTCGAAACAGCCGTTAACAATGTTCTGCATAAAATCGGACCGGAGATTATCGGCATGGACTGCCGCAGACAGCGGGATATCGATTTTGCCATGATTGAACTCGACGGAACCGCCAATAAAGGGAAACTGGGCGCCAACGCGATCCTGTCCGTTTCCATGGCTTGCGCCAAGGCGGGTGCGGAAATATCGGGCCTGCCGCTCTATAGATATCTCGGCGGCGTCAATGCCAATGTTTTGCCGGTTCCGCAGTCCAACATTTTAAATGGCGGCCAGCACGCTGATAACAACGTCGACATTCAGGAATTTATGATCATGCCTGTGGGCGCGCCAAACTTCAAGGAGGGCATCCGCATGAACGCCGAAGTTTTCCATGCCCTGAAAGCTGTATTGAAAGGCAAAGGCTACAACACGGCAGTGGGCGACGAGGGCGGATTCGCGCCGAACCTGAAATCCAATGAAGAGGCCCTGTCGCTGATTATGACAGCCATTGAAAAAGCTAATTACAAGCCGGGTAAGGATGTCATGATCGCGCTGGATTCGGCCGCCAGCTCCTTTTACGAAAAAGGCAAATACGTTCTGGCCGCTGAAAAGAAACCTCAAAAATCGGCCGAGGACATGGTGCAGTTCTATGCGGATCTCGTAGGGCGCTATCCGATTATCTCGATTGAAGACGGTCTGGCGGAAGACGACTGGGCCGGCTGGAAACTGTTAACCGACGAACTTGGCGGCAAGATTCAGATCGTCGGCGATGATATTTTTGTCACCAACGTCAAGCGCCTGGAAAAAGGAATCGAGCTTGGCGTGGCCAATTCTGTTCTGATTAAACTCAACCAGATCGGCACGCTGACGGAAACATTGGAAACGATGGAACGCGCCATGAAATCAAGTTACACCTGCGTCGTTTCTCACCGTTCCGGAGAAACCGAAGACACCTTCATGGCGGACATCACTGTGGCTACCAACTGCGGCCAGATCAAAAGCGGTTCACTTTCCCGCACAGAAAGACTGGCTAAATACAATCAGCTGATGCGCATCGAGGAAGAATTGAGCGACTCCGCCAGTTACGCCGGCTTGTCGGCTTTCTACAGCATTAAACAGTCGGCAAAAACTGGGAAAAAGAGATAAGTCCGTTGAGATAAATCCGTGAAGATCTGCGCGGCATGCCGCGTGGATCTTCACGGTCAACCGATTCAGTGAATTCTAAAGGAATTTGAACAGGCGGCGTCTGAGAACTTCCAGTTGTGCGCGATTATCCGTCAGGTTGTAGCTGAGTTCGCTTTTGCCGGACTTTTCCTCCTTTGACTGAGAAATAATCAATTCGGCATCTTCCAAAAACTTAATGGCATTGAGATAATTGGCCTGGGAAAGGGCCTCGGCCCGCAGTATTTCTCCCTTGCGGAACATCCGGTCACCCAGCGGTCGAATCTTGGCCAGCCATTCCTTTTGCGTCAGGGATTTTTTCTTGAGATAGACGAGACCTCGGATGACGATCCAGCAGGATTCCAGATAATTGTGAACGAGTCCGGCAAACGGTTTTAGTTTTGCGTGGCCTTTGCTTTTGATTTCGATCCAGACTTCGCCTTCGCGTTCGGTGGTTACAATCATGGACCGGCTGTGCAGATAGGCCAGCACATCATTCACGTCTTCAACATCGTCCCGTCTTTCGTCAAAGATAAATTCATTCCACAAAACCCACTTTAGATACTTATAATCTCCCATGATTTTCGCCAGAGACATGGTGTCTTCATGGTTTTTCACCATGGACGTCGCCACAAAACAAATTGAAATAAAGAAGTGCAGAATATTATTTTTGTAATATTCAAGATTCAGTCTTTTCGCATCGGCCAGCGAATAGACGACCTCCTGCATTTCCTCTTCCTCTTCCGCCGCTTCAATCTTGGAAATAATACCGGTGGACACGAAGATATTCAGTGCATCGGCGATCGCTTTTTCTCGGTTGGCAAACGTCGCTGCAGATTTGACCGGCATGGTAATCAGATAATCATAAAATTCATTGACAATGCTGCTTAATTCATCATGGGAAATGCCGCGCCGGTCGTGGCTCAGAAGACCCGCGGCCACCAGAGCAAACGGCGTAACCACGGAAACCTTGTTGATTTCCTGAACAACCTCATACCCTATTTTCCGATAAAGACCCTGGCGCTCGTCAAGCGTCATTTGTTCCATGGGTTTGTCCTGAGCCTCAAGGTAGTCTTTCATGATAATGGGCTCGCCGATATTGATATAAACCCGCCCGTACCTTTTGCGCAGGACTTTTGTGCTTTTAATGATTTCCGCCGCGCTCTCCTGGGACTTTGGCTGGCCGGCCAGTTCGTTGAGATACGATCGTTCCTCGATCACCCGGTCATAGCCGATGTACACCGGAACGGCCGCCAGATTTTCGCAATACTTTTCCTGGTAAGCCTGAAGGATCATCGACAACAGTCCGTATTTAGGCATAACCATTTTCCCGGTCCGGCTTCGACCCCCTTCAATGAAAAATTCAAGCGGCAGCCCTTCCTTGAGCAATAAGGCCAGATA
>PHBN01000515.1 GCA_002840635.1 Deltaproteobacteria bacterium HGW-Deltaproteobacteria-1 | reverse complement strand
GAATGAAATGATCAATTCCATCCGTTACGACCGAATGTCGAAATTTCGGGAAAAATATCGGAATATCGGATCATTGCTGATTGATGATATTCATTTTCTGGCCGGCAAGGACAGAACGCAGGAAGAATTTTTCCATACATTCAATACCCTGCATGATTCCGGCAAGCAGATTGTCGTCACGTCCGATAAATTCCCCAAAGATATTCCAAACCTGGAGGGGAGATTACGGTCCCGGTTCGAATGGGGGTTAATTGCCGATATTCAACCACCGGAAATTGAAACAAAAATCGCTATTATCGAAAAGAAAATGCATGAAATTAAAATCGAGCTTACTCCCGCCGTTGCTCATTATATCGCGTCACATGTGGAGTCCAACATCCGGGAACTGGAAGGTTTTCTGATCCGAATATCCGCTTATTCCTCTTTAACCAACAGGGAGATCGATCTGGATCTGGTAAAAGAAGTGTTAAAAAAGCTGGTTAAACACAACAACAAAGAAGAAGTGAGTGTGGAAGAAATTATCAAAGTGGTTGCGGGAAAAATGAATGTGAAGATCGCAGATATCAAAGCTCACAACAAGAATAAAAATCTTGTCTTAGCCCGCCAGGTTTCTATGTACCTGGCAAGGAAATTAACAAACTTTTCATATCCTGATATCGGGCAGAAGATCGGTGGACGCGATCATTCAACGGTTATTTATGCAAATAATAAAATTTTAAAATCAATGGAATCAAATTTAAATTTTACAAAGATGGTTCAGGATATTGAAGACATTATTATCAACAAAGCGTAAAATAGTTTTATATGTTTATTCCACAATATTTATTTGTCAAAAGAATTGAAATTAAAACATAATTTATAGCAATCAACATATCCACAGGTCTTATTACTATTACTAATATTTTATATATACAAAAAATAAGAAAGAAAGAAAAGAATGGGAGGAGCGGATGGAATTTAAAATTAACAGAAATACCTTTCTGGAAGGGATTCAGAAAACTCTGGGAATTGTCGAAAAAAAGACAACAACGCCCATTTTAAACAACGTTCTTTTAAAAACAGAACATAATAAATTAAGAATC
>PHBN01000514.1 GCA_002840635.1 Deltaproteobacteria bacterium HGW-Deltaproteobacteria-1 | reverse complement strand
GGTACAAAAACAGGTTTCATTCTGCGGGCCGGGGCAGGCCATGACAATCGTCATCGCCATGTTGCGCTTTGCGGAATAATAAACATCTTTCTGATCACGGGACATAAAACTTGTTGCCTGAAGAATTCCCATCATGTCACAGGCGCGAATTCCGAATAAAAGCGTTTTTTTCGAAGATACGACTTCCCGGTATTTGTTATTTTCAACTTTAAAGGTTATCTCGGAATGGGGGAAAAACATAGATTTGGGGGAAAGCGCCGGCTTTTTATAGTCAAGCGTAAATGTCTTTTCCCGAAACGTATCGAAGATACAGTCGCCCGGAGCCGTCCGGGTGGGGCAAAGAACATCGTATTTTCGAGCCCAAATCGTCATTGCTTCGATGATGTTTTTTTTGGCCAATGTTTTCATACGCATCTCCTGATTTTTACGGCACAGCCTTTGTATTCTGGAATCTTGGCAACAGGATCATACGCCGAGTTGGTCAATATATTTATGGGAGCTTCGTGGAAATGAAAGGTTGAAAATACCACACTTTGCGGAACTCTTTTGGTGATCTCCGCATTAAGTTTTATGGAACCCCGTCGGGAAGTAAGCTCAACGACTTCATTGTTC
This sequence comes from Deltaproteobacteria bacterium HGW-Deltaproteobacteria-1, assembly GCA_002840635.1. Taxonomy (GTDB): domain Bacteria; phylum Desulfobacterota; class Syntrophia; order Syntrophales; family Smithellaceae; genus UBA8904. The sequence goes on along the minus strand of PHBN01000514.1, from coordinate 471 downwards.
CTGATACCCAGTTTTTTGGCATCATCCGGATGGATCTCCAACATCGCTGAAGGCGCTTCTCTGTCCAGAATGCTGGTGCGGCGGGTCATCGTGCCTGTGTGGTAGTGATAATAAATGCGTCCGGTGGTGAGCATAAAATTGTATTCCGCATCAGGCATTTCCGCAACCGGTTTGAATTCACACGGCAGAAAGGTTCCCATGCCTTTGCTGAATTTCTCTTTATGCAGGTAGGGCGTGCCCGGATGTTCCGCGCTGGGACAGGGCCACTGCAGTCCAAATCCGCCGGCCAACCTCTCATAGGTGATGCCCGCGTAAGAAGGTGTTACGGCATTAATCTCCTTCATGATATCAGCCGGTGATGAATAGTCCATTGGATATCCGGCAAGCGTGCTCAATTCACAAATAATTCGCCAATCCGGACGGGCCTGCCCCGGAGGAGATATGGCCTTGCCTGACAGTTGCACCCTTCTT
>PHBN01000513.1 GCA_002840635.1 Deltaproteobacteria bacterium HGW-Deltaproteobacteria-1 | reverse complement strand
AATCCCGACCTGTTTTGTATGACCGTATATATCCGTAAAAGACATAAGGAAATGAAATCGCTTTGAAGATTAAGCCTGTTGATTGATAAACGCCATGACACGCCGGCCAACATCGACGGCAATCTCGTCCACTGAACGCGCCGCATCGATGACCTGGAAACGCCCCGGATCCGACGAACAGATTTTCAGGTAACCCTGCCGCACGCGATTGTGAAAATCAATTTTTTCTTTTTCAAAGCGGTCGGCTGCCGATGGATCTTTGAGCTGGGCATCACGCCGGCCCGCCCTTTGCAGTCCCGTTTCTACCGGCAAATCAAAAAGCAGTGTCAAATCCGGTTTTACTTGCTTGGCACAATAATCATTGACGGTTTTGATGAAATCGAAGTCAAGCCCTCTTCCTGCCGCCTGATAGGCAAATGTCGCGTCGGAAAACCGATCGCATAAGACATATTTCCCCTCATTCAGCGCGGGCAGAATGACTTCTCTGACGTGCTGCGCGCGGGCCGCGAAAAAAAGAAGCAGCTCCGTTTCCGGGCACATGGTCTGATGACTGCGGTCAAAAAGAATATCACCGATTTTGCGTCCGATGGGGGTTCCCGATGGTTCCTGCGTCAGGATCAGGGGAATATTTTTACCGATTAAGTATTCCCCCAGGCGTTTCAGCTGTGTTGATTTGCCGGAGCCTTCGACGCCTTCAAAGGTAATGAATTTATTCATGGACAGTTCTCCCAAGGTCAAGGTGGGGTATGGATCGGGATGAGACCTTTTCCTGCTTCCAGCCTCGTCTAAAAAAAGACTCCATCCTGAAATATTTACAGCATGAAAAAAACAAGGGAAAGACCCGCCGCAAAGAACGGATATTCCCCTTGAGATGACCTTCGGATATTGCTTCTACCGGGCATTCGTCCTCACACGAACCGCAAGCGATACATTCGTCTGTAATCACATATGCCATGTTTGATAAATCTCCTTCTATTTAAAATTTTTCTCTTTTTCCTGACCGGGACGGCACTAGACAGACACGACTTCCTTTATGGAAGGCACTTCCTGTTTAATGACCTTCTCGATGCCCATTTTCAATGTCATCTGCGACATCGGGCAACCGTGGCAGGCGCCGGTCAATTTAACCCTGACTACACCGTCTGCCGAAACATCAACCAGTTCCACATCGCCTCCGTCCGCCTGCAGACCCGGACGAATCTTGTCTATCGCCTTTTGTACCTGTTCTTTCATAATGCCTCCATTTTCAACTCTTTGTTTTCAATCTGCCCCTTACAAAATCAATGTGGCATTTTATTAATTAAATCAATAACAACCGAACGCACAATTCTTGACATATTCGGTTTGACCAGCACATATCTTTCTGTTTTATTGTGGGCCGCCCTCCACATGATTTTTCCGGTTGCCGGATCAATCAACTTAAATCCAATGCTTGCTTTAGCATAATTTTTTTCTTTTTCCACCGTATAACGCCATTCCTCAACCTCAATGAATAAAAAAGCATCCGCCCCAATCAGCTGACCGATTTTTTCGCTTAGC
>PHBN01000145.1 GCA_002840635.1 Deltaproteobacteria bacterium HGW-Deltaproteobacteria-1 | reverse complement strand
GCATGACTTTTCAGGAAGGGGTAATAGGCTTTTTCAATCTTCGGATGGCTTTCCAAATGTTCGGCTATGCGCAGGGCGCTTTCATTTTGCGCTTTCACCCTGAGTGGAAATGTTTTCAACCCGCGCAAAAGCAGATAACAGCAGTGCGGATCGATCACGCCACCCATCGATTTGTGCAGCTCGCGCACCTTGCTGACCAACTCTTTTTTCCCCAGAAGTACACCGGCCAGAATATCGTTGTGACCGGCAAGGTATTTTGTTGCGCTGTGGATCACCAGATCAATACCGTATTCGAGCGGCCGCTGGTTAAAAGGAGTGGCAAACGTCGAATCGATAATCGTGATAACCTTGTGCTTGTCTCCGATCTGTTTGAATTTCACCATATCAAACACATTGAGATAAGGATTGGTCGGAGATTCCGAAAAAATAAAGCGTGTATTTTTTTTAATGGAAGCATCCATCACTTCATAATCGCCGAAAGGTACGATCGTGCATTCAATGCCGAATCTTTTCAAATAAGACCGGCAGAATTCCAGCGTTTTCCCGTAACAATCATCGGTAATTACAATATGATCCCCGGACTGCACCAGCGCCAGAATGGTTGTAGTGATCGCCATCATGCCGGATGAAAACATCAACGCTTCCTCGGCGCCGTCGAGTTCCGCCAGGCGTCGCTCCGCCACCTTCTCTGTCGGGTTCCCGTATCTTCCGTATTCGTAACGCTTTTTGTCATTCTTGGTGTAGGCTTCAATTTCCTTGCTGTCCTTGAAGGAATAAGTGGATGACTGAACAATGGGCGTGGTGATGGAATCAGCATAGCGCGCCCGATCCTCTCCCGCATGGATTGATTTTGTAAATATTGATTTTAATTTATCTTTTCCCTTCATGGTTTCCTTTCGATACAGCAAGTGAGCTATCGATAAAAAATCGATTGTGACGGCGCGCAGTATAGAAAGAAGACTTCTGCATGTCAATGGACAATTTCAGAAACAATTCCAGATGAATAGTCTCAGAGGTATTGACATTTTCCATCTTAGTCTCTAGATTGAAAGAAAAAGCAAGGGATAGATAGTTATGCCTATTTACGAATATGAGTGCGCCAAATGCAAAAAACAGTTTGAGGTGGTCACGCTGAGCCTCAGTGAAAAACCCAACACTGTGTGTCCGAAATGCAAATCCAAGAAAACACGTAAACTGGTCTCCAAAGTAGGCAAAGGGAAATACGGGGCAATGCGTTCGGGCGGTTCGGCCTCAACGAGCGCGCCCGCAAGTTCAGGATGCTCCTCCTGCTCCTCCTCGAATTGTTCATCATGCGGCCATTAATATCATTGGATTATCAACGATTCTTAAGTTGACGATTTTTTTTAAACTAGAGTTATAATTACAATCAAATACACGAATTATCGCTTGCTTTCTTCCATTTCGTCTTTACCGGCATTAAGCGATGACTTCAACTTCATCCGACCTCTGCACGGATATTCTCATCACCACGGTACGTTTTTCAACTGTTCCATATGTTCTAGCCGAATCCCCTGACGCGCCTCCGGCACTGTTTTGGGGTATTGATCCTCGTACCGGACTTTGTACATTCGTCAATGTTTACCGGCAAGAAAAGCCGGTGTGTAAGACTTATCTGCTTTAACCCATTAAAAAGAAAGGAGAACAAAGATGAGTAATATTTACAAAGTAATTGAAATTATCGGGGGCAGCGAAAAATCATGGGAAGACGCGGCCAAAAAGGCAGTGGAAACGGCAGCTAAGAGCCTGAAGGAAATCCGGATTGCGGAAGTCAAGGAACAAGATATGAGAGTCGAGAAGAATAAAGTTGTCGAATTCCGTGTAAAACTGAGAGTGTCCTTCAAATATGTACCCTAGTTCATGGCCTCTCTGAATTCAGGCACCGATGCAGCATCAGGTGTGTGGAAAAGATCATTTTAAGGGAATACATAAGGCGGCGGAAATTTTTCCGCTGCCTTGAGAGGAAGATATGTGCTGCATACTCCATCCTGCCAGCCAGTTTTTTTTCAAAAAGCAGAATCACAAATATGAACCCCTATGAATCCCAGGGCATGTATTGAGTGTGTCATCGAAGATTACTGCTGGAGAGCCGTATCCTTCGCTTTGCATGAGCGTTCCATGGATATCTTGAATATTTATCACCTTTGGTGAAATAATTCTGTGTATCTGCCCCAGCAACACTGAGAGCTTTACGAAAACTCTTTATTGTCATCACACCCATCGCACCGCTTATCTTCTTGTAATACCTTAAGAATCATATGAATGTAAATGATATACAAGATTGCTTGACTGCTCTCCAATGACCAATGGGTATCTTATTCACATCTAAATGATATCGTCGAAACATTTGCCCGATTACAACACACCCATCACAAAGCGCAATGTATCGGAATTTGATTTTTAAGAATAGCAGGATTAATAGTTGACTAAATCAACCATTCATGAGAATAAGTTGGTGAGATTTAACGGACTACATTTCTTGAAAGATTGAAACATGGACAAACAGATAAATCAATTAGCCGGACAACTTGAAGATATGATGTATGACTTCGGCACGCACAGCCTCAATAGCAACTGTTGCGAAAACATCTCCCACGGCGAGTATCGCGCCCTTCGTGTCATATCAAGACTGAACAGGTGTACCATGCAGGACATCGCTAAAAGCATAGCTGTGACCAAAAGCGGCGCGACGCGAATCGTCAGCCGATTGGATGAGAAAAAACTGGTCCGTCGCGTGCATGATCAAAACGATGCACGTATCTGCTGTGTCCAATTGTCAAGAGAAGGAAAATCACTCCTGTCTAGGATAGCGGAAGAACCCTCAAAGAAAATGGCGGCTGTTCTTGAGGCCATGGCCCCCGACATGCGGCAGATCCTTCTTATCGGCCTGCGTGCCTTTGCTGAAAGCGCAATTAATCAAAAAGCGACAGATGACACTCCATCAAAATCGTCTAAAGTTGACCAGAAATAACTGACAAGAAATTAAGTTGACATATTCAACTATTATAGATCATGGATACTGGAGGTCATATCAATGTTTGGTCTGAATAATTTTATTACGGCCGGGAAATTCTTTCTGGTCATTGCGGATGAACTCGTTCTAATATTTGTTGCCGTTTCTTTTATTATTGGGTTACTGATGGAATATCTCCCGCCCTCCCGCGTAAGGGATTTTCTGTCCAACAAATTTACATGGGTACAATATTTTCTAGGTGCGGGTCTAGGTGCCCTCACCCCTTTCTGCTCCTGTTCCACCGTGCCCATCACGGCGGGTCTGCTCAAGGGCGGTGTGCCGTTTGGCCCCACGATGGCCTTTCTTTTTTCATCGCCTGTGCTTAACCCGATCATTGTCGCGTTATTGCTTTCACTGCTGGGAATTAAAGTTACGGTTTTCTATGTCATTGTCACCTTTTTCGGATCCATGGCCATGGCGGCGTTGCTATCCAAGCTGGAGATGGAAGGGCAGGTCAAGCCTCTATTGAATATTGAAGCATCGTGTTGTGTGACCACCGCACCATTAAAGGATCAGCCTGCGGCGGCAGCTTGCTGTTCTTCAGGCAACACACAACCTCTGACGTTAATCACCTTGCCGACCATAGAAGCATCCTCATGCTGCTCCGTTAATCTTGAACCGGTAGCAGCCCCGCATGTGCCGTTCAAGCAAAAATTGAAAAATGCATCCCTCGCCGCTGTTGACACATTCAAGGGTGTATTCTGGTATCTCCTTTTGGGAGCAGCCATTGGCGCTTTCATTTATGGCTTCTTTCCGCAGGACATCGTTGTCAAACTTGCCGGCCCGGGAAATCCGTGGTCTATTCCCATTGCAGCGGCAATCGGCGTTCCCATGTATATCCGGGCGGAAACCGTTATTCCCATAGCCGCCGCTCTTGTGGGCAAGGGCATGGGAGTCGGAACCGTCCTTGCCCTGGTCATCGGCGGTGCTGGAGCTAGCATACCGGAATTGATCATTCTTGGTTCCATGTTTAAAAAGAAATTGATCATTGCTTTTGCATTGAATGTTTTTGTCATTGCCATCATGGCTGGTTATCTTGTTGATGTTTTGATATATTGATAACAAATAAATTCAGGTAAAGGTCATCATGCCTCAACGCATGCCTCAAAAAGAT
>PHBN01000512.1 GCA_002840635.1 Deltaproteobacteria bacterium HGW-Deltaproteobacteria-1 | reverse complement strand
TTTTTGCGGCACAGCCTGCGGAAACGGAATGTAAATGGCTTTTCTCTTCACCAGTCCTTCATCCCATTCCGATATCCCCTTGCCGGGGCATTTTTCCGTGCAGGCCAGACAGGCGTTGCACTTCTCGTGATCTACGTAGCGTGCCTTCTGTTTTATCGTAATATCGAAGTTGCCGACAAATCCCTTGACCTCGCTGACTTCACAGGAGGTCATGAGCGTAATGTTCTTATGCTGCAGGACGGCATCCATCTTGGGGGTGAGAATACAGGCGGAGCAGTCCAGCGTGGGAAAGGTTTTATCAAACTGTGCCATGTGGCCGCCGATGGTGGAGTTTTTTTCGACAAGATAAACCTTCTTGCCGGTGTTGGCCAGTTCCAGCGATGCCTGAATGCCGGCAATTCCTCCGCCCACCACCAGCACGTCGGGACTGACATCAATCACCCGTGAGGTCAGCGGAGCCAGAAGCCTTGCCCGGGCAACCGCGCCGTTAAGCAGTGCCTTGGCCTTGGATGTTCCCTCTTCAATATCATGCGTAACCCAGGAAACCTGTTCACGGATATTGACGATCGTCAAAAGATACTGATTAAGGCCGGACGCTGCAAGAACCTTGCGGAAGGTCTGCTCGTGCATCAGAGGCGAACAGGCGGTTACAATAACGCGATCCAGCCTGTGCTCTTTAATGTCGTTGGCTATCATTTCCTGACCGGGCGTGGAACACATGAACTTGTAGTCTTTTGCGACAACCACATCCGGCAGTGTGGCCGCAAACTGGGCCAGTTCACTCACCCGCACCGTCTTGGCTATATTTAAACCGCAGTGGCAAACAAAAACACCAAGCAGCTCTGTCAGATCTTTGATCTTCATCTGATTATCCACATTCAGCGTCCGGCTGCTGTCTTCAAACATGGTAATGCAATAGGGGCATGCCGTCGCCAGAACGGTTGCTCCCGTGCCCATGGCTTCCTCGATTCTCAGATCGCTTAAACGCTCTCCCTTGGCTTTTTCCATCCACAATCCGCCGCCGCCGCCGCCGCAGCACATGCTTTCTTCGCTGTTGCGTTCCATCTCGACAAATTCAACGCCGGGCAGGGATTTTAGCAGCTCCCGCGGTGCGTCAAATACTTTACTGTGCCGACCCAGATAACAGGGATCATGATACGTAATTTTCAGGCCGCCGAAATCTTTTTTGGGAATGAGTTTACCGCTTTTCACCCATTCGGCCATCAGCTCGCTGATATGCACGACCTCATAATCTTCGCCGTAATCTTTATTGAAAGATGCCAGACAATGCGGGGAGGATGTAATGATCTTGGTAACCCCCATGGATTTGAAATAGTCTATGTTTTTGCTTTTCAGCCTTTCAAAAAGTTCCAGATCACCGACTTTTTTCAAACTCTCGCCGCAGCAATTTACATCAACCGCGGGAATCCCCCAGCTTAAGCCTGAAAGATTCAGTAATTCGGCAGTGGCTTTTGCCAGCCGAACATTGCGTGGATCGTAACAAACCGTGCAGCAGGTCCAAAACAAATAGTCCTTATCTGACGTGTAAAGAGGATATTTGTCCCTGGCCCATTCGTTTCGTTTTCCCTGATCGCCGGACCAGGGGTTGCCCCTAGCCGAAAGGGATCCGACAAAAGCGCGCAGACTCTGCGGCAGCATGCCGCCGCCGCTGTAGACATTCCGGATGGCTGTAACGATATCGATGAGCTCAACCCCGCGGGGACAGCGCTCCACGCAGAACCGGCAGGTGGAGCAACCCCACATGAACTCCTCAATACCG
>PHBN01000511.1 GCA_002840635.1 Deltaproteobacteria bacterium HGW-Deltaproteobacteria-1 | reverse complement strand
GCATGATAAAGCTTTTTCTTCAGGTATTTTCTGATCTTCAAGTCTTCGAGCAGCATGCCGCTGTAGTTCTTTTCGGCAAACCATACGGATTGCCACTTTTTAATATAGCCTAATCGTAATCCTACCGGGTTAACCTTCTGACCCAATATCGTTCCTCCTTATCGTTCATCCACTACAACGGTGATATGTGACGTTCTCTTTTTAATGCCCGCCGCTCTTCCCTGTGCTCTGGCCCGCCATCTTTTCAAAGACGGTCCCTGGTCCACAAATATCTCTTTAACGTAAAGCGTGTTTTCGTCAATATTAGGATTCTGGGCCGCATTGGCTATGGCGGATTTCAGGACCTTGGCAATAACGCCCGCCGAGTATTTCCTGGTATAGAGCAGGATATTTCGTGCTTCCTGCACCTTTTTTCCCCGAATCAGATCAACAACCAGCCTGACTTTCTGAGGCGACATCCGAATATATTTTGCAACTGCTTTTGCTTCCATATCTCATCAACTCCAAACCTGACCGTTGGCGCATCAATTATTACTTTTTAACCTTTGTTTTCCGGTCACCGGAATGGGAATAAAAAGTTCTAGTCGGCGCGAATTCGCCCATCTTATGACCCACCATATTCTCTGTCACATAAACGGGTATGAACTTCTTCCCGTTATGCACGGCAAACGTGTACCCGATTAACTCGGGTGTTATGGTTGAACGCCGCGACCAAGTCTTGATGACATTCTTGCTGTTTTCGGCTTCCATTTTTCTAACCTTGGCCAGCAGGCTTTCTTCAATATAAGGACCTGCTTGCCCATCCAGCGGGTTCGGCCCGCCTTACCAATGCTCACGTTTTCGTGCTCATTGTTGCCGACCTGGCCAATGGTCGCCATGCATTCAATGAAAACTTTACGCACTTCGCCGGACGGAAGCCTGACCTGGGCATAGGTGCCTTCCTTGGCCATCAGCTGACCATACGCGCCTGCCGATCTAATCAGCTGACCTCCGCGGCCTACTTTTAACTCCACATTATGAATCAAGGAGCCCAAAGGTATATATTTCAAAGGGATGGCGTTGCCCGGTTTAATATCTGCCTTGGCACCGCTTACCAGAACGTCGCCGACATTAATCTGTGCAGGTGCGACAATATATCTTTTTTCACCGTCACGATAGTTCAACAGTGCGATTCTAGCCGACCGGTTCGGATCGTATTCAATAGACGCAACTTTAGCCGGAATATCCGTCTTATTGCGCCGGAAATCAACCATACGATATTTACGCTTGTGACCACCGCCAATATGACGCGCCGTGATTCGGCCATAACTGTTGCGGCCACCCGTTTTCTTGACCGGCTTTAAAAGGCTTTTTACCGGTTCGTTTGACGTAATCTCTGCAAAATCAGAAACACTCTGAAATCTCCTGCCGGGTGACGTCGGTTTGTACTTGATAATAGCCATTTGCTTAATCCTTATAACTTTTCCACCGCGTCGCCAATTTCAACTTTGTTGGCTCTGCGATCAACTTCAAAGTGGTACTTATTCGCTTCTTCACGGTCAATGTTACTTTTTTCCGTGATTAATATTCTTTTGATAATCTGATGCAGTTCCATTATGCCAGCAATGCCCCCTCAATCTTTTTTATAGAGGGTTCAAGAAGGACCAGATGCTCATAATTCAGAACATCATAGACATTGATTCCTTCCGACCGAATCATTTTTACGTTTTTTAAATTTCGCGATGACTTCATCAAAATGGCATCGTCATGATCAACAACAAAAAGCGCTTTCTTCATCCCGAAAAGATCCACGACTCTTTTAAAGTCCTGTGTGCTGATCGATTCCATAGGAAAATTCTGCAATATTGTTATTTTCTCTTCTTTGACTTTCATGCTCAGCGCAGAGATAAGAGCCTTCTTCCTCACCTTTTTCGGTATGCTGTATGAGTAATCGCGAGGTCGAGGCCCAAAAACAATACCGCCGCCTCTCCAGATTGGAGATCGGGATGTCCCGGCACGGGCTCGTCCTGTTCCCTTCTGACGCCAAGGCTTCTTTCCGCCGCCGCTCACATCGCTTCTGCCCTTGGTTGCTGAAGTACCGGACCGGCGCGATGCCAACTGCATCTTGACCACATCATAGATTGCCGCTTCGCTGATGTCCGCGCCAAACACGGCGTCATTCAATTCGACTTCAGCGACCTTCTTCTTTTCAATATCAAAAACATCTGCGACTGCCATGTTTATAACTCCACTGATTTACGCACTTTTTTTCCTGGCCTGTGTGATGATCACATAGCCGTTTTTACCGCCGGGAATGGAACCTTTTAACAACAATAAATTTCTATCAGGACGAACCTGCCAGATCTCGAGATTTTGAACGGTTTTCCGGACATTGCCCATATGACCGCCCATTTTTGTGCCTTTAAATAC
>PHBN01000510.1 GCA_002840635.1 Deltaproteobacteria bacterium HGW-Deltaproteobacteria-1 | reverse complement strand
AACTGAACTGGAAAAGATTATTCGATTATACGGGGAAGAAAAAATGGCTGCGCGAATTGCCAGGGCAATATCAAGAAAGAGACAGTCCTCTCCGATTGAGACGACGGCGGAGTTGGCAGGTCTTGTCGCTTCGGTCATGCCCGCCGGCATGAGGCACCAGAAGATTCATCCCGCCACAAGAACATTTCAGGCACTCAGGATAGCCGTTAATCACGAACTGGATAGCATTGTTCCGGGGATAGAAGGAGCCGTAGGCGCCCTTTCGACCGGTGGACGCATCGGCGTTATTTCCTTTCATTCGCTCGAAGACAGGATTGTAAAAAACACCTTTCGCGATATGGCTGCAACCTGCGTCTGCCCGAAGGATATTCCCTACTGTGTTTGCAACAAAAAGGCTGTCTTGAACGTTATGACACGTAAAGCAGTGGTGCCTTCCCCGGCGGAAACGTTTCAGAACCCGCGTGCCCGCAGCGCGAAGCTGCGCGTGGCGGAAAGGATCTGAATATGGCGCAGACAGCAGGTACTCAGGCGATCCCCCGCGGCAGGCAGATGAAAGAAAAAGCTGCCTCTTCTTTTGGAGTGAAGTATCCGACAATTATTGTTGTGGCTCTTGTCCTCATGTTTGTAGCGGTAATTTATGTCGGTTCGCATATCCGCATGACCAAGCTGGAGTATGAGATTGCGGCGACATTGAACGCCAAAGAAAATTTACTGGAAGAACAAAAGAGACTGAAGCTCGAATTGGCAATGCTCAAATCGCCGCAGAGGATTGAAAATATCGCAAGAAATAAACTGCAGATGTCTTATCCCGATGCGGAACAGGTCATTGTTTTGAAGAAAACGGGGAAGTGAGTATGACGGCAGACTCAAAAAAATGGCTGAAATTCAGGCTGGCAAGCATCCTGGCTATTTTTTTGATTTTGTTTATCGCATTATTGTCCCGGGCTTTTCAATTGCAGGTTCTATCCGGCGAGAAATTAAAGATGCTCGCACAGAGACAGCATATCACCACGTTAAAACTTCACCCGGAAAGGGGGATGATTTACGATCGCAACGGAGAAAAGCTGGCCATGTCGGTATTGGCTGATTCC
>PHBN01000509.1 GCA_002840635.1 Deltaproteobacteria bacterium HGW-Deltaproteobacteria-1 | reverse complement strand
GACATTGCAGCCGTCGGACACAACAATACCCGCAGATTCCTGGCCGCGGTGCTGCAGGGCGAAAAGACCAAAGAAGGTCACGCGTGCCGCATCTTCATGTCCATAAATGCCAAACACGCCACACTCCTCACGGGGACGGCAAGATTCACTCAATGATTCTTCAAATAATGTCATTTCCTATGGTACTCCTGTAAAGGACAAACTCCCCAATCTTCCTTGCTCATCGCCTTCACTGCCTCGCCCAACGCCCGCGCTCCTGCCAGCGTGGTCGTGTAAAGAATATTATACGTCAGCGCGCCGTGTCGGATATGATAGGCATCGCGCGACGACTTGCGGCCGACACTGGTGTTGATGACCATCTGGATGTCACCGTTTTTGATATAATCGATGACATGCGGCCGGCCTTCACTGACTTTATTGACAACCGTTGCATCAATGCCGTGACTACTCAAATGCCTGGCCGTGCCGGCAGTGGCCAGAATCTTGAAGCCGAGCTTTTCAAATGTCCGCGCAACGTCCGTGATCCGGTTTTTATGGTCATTGTGCACGCTGATGAAGACGGAACCGGATGTTGACACCTTGAAACCGGCCGCCATCTGTGATTTTGCAAAGGCAAGTCCGAATGATTGATCAATCCCCATCACCTCGCCGGTAGATTTCATTTCCGGTCCCAAAAGAATATCCACTTCCGGAAAGCGGTTGAATGGGAAGACGGCTTCCTTGACGGATACATGTGCAGGTTTAATTGTTTTTGTAAAGCCAAGTTCCTGCAGGCTTTTGCCCAGCATCACTTTTGTAGCCAGTTTGGCCAGAGGCACACCGATGCCCTTGCTGACAAACGGCACGGTGCGCGACGCACGGGGATTGACTTCCAGCACATACAGCGTCCCGTCTTTAATGGCATACTGAATATTCATGAGGCCAATCACGTTAAGTTCGCGAGCCAGCATTTTGGTCTGTTCTTCAATTAAATCCAATATGGACTGGGAAAGAGTAAGCGGAGGCAGGATACAGGCGCTGTCGCCGGAATGAATTCCCGCTTCTTCAATATGCTCCATGATCCCCGCCACAACGGTTGTTTGGCCGTCACTGATC
>PHBN01000144.1 GCA_002840635.1 Deltaproteobacteria bacterium HGW-Deltaproteobacteria-1 | reverse complement strand
AAGTATACCGCACGGGTGAAACAAAAAAAATAATCCACCACACCGTCCTGACCAAAGACGGTTCCATCCGTCACATCGAAAGATCCATCGTGCTGATGAGGTCAGCAACGGGAGAGCCGATCGGTTTCAGCGGGATCGGGAGGGATGTCACCCAAAGGCTTGAAGTGGAGCGAATCATCCAGAAAAACGAAAGACATCTGCGCCTGATCACCGACAATATTCGCGACATCATCTGGACAATGGACTTTAATCTGCGCTTTACTTATTTAAGCCCCTCCGTCCTGCACATTACCGGTTTCACGCCCGAACAGGTCATGAAGATGCCTCTTACATCCCTGCTGCCTCCGGACACCCACAGGATGGTTGAGCAAATGCTGGCCGAAAAGCTGGGTGAAGAACTGTCCAAAGAAGCAAGAGGAGAAGCCATTGACAATCAGGAAACCGTGACGTTTGAATTACAGATCATGCGAAAAACGGGTGAATACTTCTGGGTGGAAAATAGAATAAGCTTCAACCGCGATGAAAACGGCAAACCTTTTGAGATCCTGGGTATAACAAGAGATATATCCGAACGTAAAAAAGCTGAAGAAGCCCTGAGGGAAAGTGAAAAACGCTATCGGATGATTGTTGAAAACATGAGCGATTCCATTGCAACATTGGATTTAAATTTACAATACACGTATCAAAGCCCGTCCATTCAGCGCATTACAGGTTACAGCCTGGAGGAGCTTAAGAATCTCACAGCCAGAGAAAGATTGACGCCGGAATCCAGAGCGATGGTAGAAAAAATGCTGGCGAAGGCACTGAACTACGACTCTCAAAACAGACCCCGCCGGTTCGGAACTCAAACGATAGAAGTGGAAGCCTACCACAAAAACGGCGGGACCGTCTGGCTGGAAATCACCGCCAACTTTACACGGGATGAAAATGACAGGGTAACGGGAATTTTGATGACAGGCAAGGACATCAGCGAGCGGCGAAAGACGGCGCAGGAAAAGGATAAACTGGAAAAACAGCTGGTGCAGGCGCAGAAAATGGAAACCATCGGAAGGCTCGCCGGAGGGATCGCGCATGATTTCAACAACATGCTCAGCGTCATTCTGGGATACGCCGATCTGGCCAAACTGCGCCTGTCCGATGATCATCCCGTTTTGAATGACATTGCCGAAATCAAAAAAGCAGCCATTCGTTCGCGCGACATCACAAATCAACTGCTGGCGTTCTCCCGCAAGCAGATCATTTCTCCTAAAGTCATCGACTTAAATGAACTGATTACCAATTCTCAAAAAGCACTGATCAGCCTCATTGGAGAAGATGTTCACCTGACCTATCATCTGGATGAGAATCTGCGAAGGATCAGGATTGATCCGTCGCAGATTGAACAAATCCTCATTAATCTGGCCGTGAACGCACGCGATGCGATGCCCGGCGGAGGCATGCTCACGATTACAACCACCAACATACGCGTGGATGATTTCTATTGTACAAAGCATGAAGGCTTTACCCCCGGGTACTATGTCTGCCTTTCCGTCAGCGACAATGGCATGGATAAAGAAATTTTACAGAATATTTTTGAACCTTTTTTCACAAACAAGGAAACCGGCAAAGGAACCGGACTGGGATTGGCCACGGTTTACGGCATCATTAAACAAAACGACGGCGTGATCAATGTATACAGTGAACCGGCGTACGGGACAACGTTCAACATCTATTTACCAAGCACAACCATGGAGAAAAATGTTCAGGAAGAACCTGACAAGCAACAGGTCCTGACCGGAAAAGGGAACATAATGCTTGTGGAAGATGATCCGATGGTTCTAAAAATCACAGAAGGGATGCTGGAATATCTTGGCTACGATGTGATTATCGCAAACACCCCCATGGAAGCGATAGCAATATGCGAAAATCCGGCCATATCCATTGATCTTGTGATTTCCGACGTGGTCATGCCGGTCATGAGCGGGAAAGAATTAAGAAACAAACTCGTTGGAATACGACCGGACATAAAGGTGCTGTTCATGTCCGGCTACCCGGCCAACATCATTGCCCATCACGGCGTACTGGAAGAAGGTGTGCAGTTTATAGAGAAACCCTTCACCCTCGAATCGCTGGCCGGAAAAGTAGCCGAGGCAACAGCAACGGGAGGACCGTCACAGGATCGTTAGTGAACGTTTGAATTTAAGAAATCGGATAATCTTGAGTGCGTTTCAGGCAGGGCAAAAGAAACTTTGCCCGTAAAGCTCTGCCCTGTCAGCAAATGGATAACAACCGTCACCTGTTTGTACCCGGGCAGAAAATTATCCACCTCATCTTCCCCCAGAGAAACCATCATCATGTTCTCTTTCCTGAGCAGCACAATTTCTCCCTGCTCCGTTTCAAGAGGAATATAGTTTCTGTCTTTGGCAAGAAGCTCCGTGATCAGCTCTCCTCCCTCATGGAAGGCTGCTATTGCTGACACAAAAAAATATCCTTCCAGACGGGAGTTTTCCGGAAAGAAAACCGTCGCTTTTTTCTTGATGGTTTCTATCTTCAGTTGCATGATATCCCCCGTGAAAGTCTTTTCATAATATTAATATGTAATGCCGGCAACCAAAACATTGAATTACATAACGGCAAGATAACCGCTTTGTATCTTTTGACTTTTACATGCTATTATGATGAAAGGGATTTGTCAAATATTTTAAGAGTAGCCGCAAAAAAATGATCTGTTCCGATCATGATCCCCCTCAAGATCCATTGACTTGTAAGGGATTTTTTATCGCTGAAAAAATCTACCGGGATTTTGGAAGCGAATTTAACCGCTTTGTTTTACGTTTTGACGATGCTGGATATAATAAAAAAAGGCAGAGTGTAAACGTCTCTGCCTTTTGATTATTGTGGATTAGATTTATCTACTGTTTCAATTTCCTGCCAACACCTACCAGCCCCAGAAGGCCCAGACCGAAAAGAAGCATGGTTGCCGGTTCAGGAACAGCATTGTAAACTAATTGAGACTGTTTAGGATTATAATATCCTCGTGTAGGATCATATGAGCCATAAAGGTTCATAACTTGAACACCATAAAACCCCTGGGCAGTCGCTGCAGATGATATAAAAGCGTTAGCACCAGCCGTCAGCATTATCGGGTATTGAGCCATTTCACCTTCAAGGCTCCAAATCGCTAATTGCAAGTCATTTGCATTGGCGGCGGTATTTGCTATCAAACCGGTTGCCCACCGATAATACAAATATGCTGTCGCACTGCTAATCGGATCGGGATTCCCGCCAGAATAGCCACCGTTAGACGCACTGCCCGTAATTGAGCCGACATACATAGCTACTCCGGGGTTAAAGTATTCGTTTCTTTCCAGACAAAAAGTATTAAACAATACTCCGGTTGAGTCACCGACTAAATCAACATTGAAAGACCCACCATTATTGGCACCCCCGATTCCTTGAGTAAGTATAATCCTATCACCAACTGAAACCGGATAGGCGCTTGCCACCGGGCTTATCAACAACAACCCCATTGCAACCATCACAAAACCAACCAATAACTTCTTCATTCTTTTTACTCCTTTTAAGAGGTATTAATCTTTAAGCTTTGTTAATCAAAAAGCACAAGTCATGCCAGATAATGAATGCGCATGACCAAATACACCATAAGTATTTATAATAACTAATTATTAATAAAAACAAAATTGGTGGCGAATCCAGGCAGACCAATCTCATATACGATAATCGTAAAGTATACCGACAATGAAACGGCCTGTTAAAGTGGGAGAAAATATCCATGGGTGTCTAACCCATCAATTGTATTACAAATGATTGATGTAAAACATCCCGACAGGTCTGTGTTTGCTTTATGGATTTCCCGAATAACTCATTTGTTTCAATAAAAACAAATTTCTACAGATAATTGTCGGCTTTCTTACCCCCCGTCATTGAAGGTTCCTAAGTGGCAACGAAAATTCCTGCATTATGCCATGAATTTCGGGCGCAAGGGAGAATTCTTTTCAAACCTGATTTTCCCAAATAGAATGATTTTTTAAATGGATTTTATCAACTTGTTCATATAGGTAAATTCGGACAACAAACAGCGGGTAAAAAATGACATGAAAAACGGGAAATCAAAATGGATTTTGGCGGGTATTTGCCTGCTTGTCCTTTTGACATCTATCATTGTTTATATATTTCGCGATGCCATTCTGTTCAAGGCCGGCTGCTTTATGGCGCCTGTTGGCGATTATCACGCTGACGTTGCCATTATAGAAGGCAGTGACTTCGTCTCAACCGGCATTGTCATGCGCGGTGTGAATTTGTTGCTATCAGGCAAAGTCAAGCGCCTGGTGATTGTTTTGCAGAATATTGCCCCGAAGGACAGACCTTATGGCATCAATGGAAACTATAAAGACCTCATCAGGCAAAAACTTGAAAATCATGGTCTCAAAGAAATGGAATTCAACGTTATTACCGTTCCCGTCAGACATCCGATAACGTTGAATGAAGCTAAAGTGGTCCTGCAGGGACTTTCCAAAGAAAATATTAAAAGCGCCGTACTTCTGTCAACGGGTTTTCATACCCGCCGCAGCTATCTTGCATATCAGCATGAGGGTCTCCCCCTGCAGATAAAAATCTTCCCCTATGCCTATTTTCCCACGTATAATCTTTCCAACTGGCGGGTCAATTCATCCGGCGTTCGTGACTTCGAAATTGAAGTGTTGAAATTATTTTATTATATGATCAGTGGCTATATCCCTTTAAAATTTTCTTATTCAGGGACGCCCGCTGAGTGAACGTACGTTTTTCTTCAGATACAACACTATCACTTCAACTGATCCAGTGTTGCTCTTGCTTCATCGGCGCCGGGAAAGCCGGGATTGATATTCAGGGCCGCACTCAGTTCCTGTTTCGCCAGCTCACGGTTGCCATTTTTATAGTATGCCATGCCCAGGTGATATCTGACCACAGGCTGATTGGGCATTTTCTCGGATGCTTCCTTCAAATAAGGGATGGCCGTCCCGGGTACGTTTTTCTTGTAGTAAATCCAGCCCAGCGTATCTGAGACATTCGGATCTTCCGGCATCTTTTCTTTTGCTTTTTGCGCAAGGTTCAGAGCAACGTCAATGTTGCCGCCGTGCTGGGCATAGAGAAAAGCAAGGTTATTGGCCGCCGGAACAAAATCGGGATTGATCTTTAAAGCCTTTTCATAATATTCCTGGGCCTGTTTGTAATTGTTTTCTCTTTCATAAATCAATCCCAGCGCCATCAATGGCTGAAGGGCATTCGGCGCCTTTTCAACAGAAACCAGATATTGTTTTTTTGCCTTATCAGCCAGATGCTGCCTCATATAAAAATCACCCAGTAAGATCTGCAGCGCAGGCAGGTTGGGATTGAGTTCAATGGCTTTTTTCATGTTGGTTTCCGCTGCAGCCACATCTTTTTTCATCTCATAGAGTGACCCCAGCATTCCGTAAAAAACCGGATTTTGGGGAACTGCCTGGATCTGCCGCTGAACTCTTTCCAGGGCTTTGTCTGTATCTTTTTTGCTCAAATGGAAGGCGGTAATCAGTTGAAGTGCATTCACATTATTAGGCTGCAGAGACAATGCTTTCTCCAGCATGGCCAAACCTTCATCCTCCTGCTTTTGATACAAAAGAACCTTACCCGATTGAATATATCCAATTGGATTATTGGGTAAATATTTAATCAACGTGTTATATTCTCTTGCAGCGCCGACCATATTTTTTTGTGCCAGATAGGAATCCCCCAGAAGAAGGCGCGCCTGGATGCTCGATGGATTGTTCTGAAGAATAATGTTTAACTGGTTGACGGCCTCTGAAGCATTCCCCCCTTGCAGGTTAATATTCGCCATAACAAGTCTCGGCTGCTCCCACTTCGGATTCAGTTTTATGGCTTCTCCCAGCTCAGTTTTTGTCTGCTGAATGTCTCCCTTTCCCGAATGTGCCATAGCTGCAAAATAATGAGCCTGAGCCGATTGAGGGTTGTCCTTTATATAGGCCTGAAAAAGATTCAGTGCCTGTTCGAATTCATTTTTCGTTAGAAAGATTCTCCCCTTCAGAAATAGACCTTCCTGGCTTTTGGGATTGATTTTCAGGATCTTTTCCGTATATTTCATGCCTTCGTCTAACTTCTTTTCGTCCAGATAAAAATCCGCCAGCCTAGCCAGTACGGCAATATTGCTGGAATCTTAACCCGCAACGAAGCATTCCCCGGCGACAATTCAACGCCTCGAATGAATTGTTTTTCCGCCTCATTCATTCTGCCCGTTAAAACATAGAAACTTCCCAGTTTCATTGCTGCGACTGAGTCTTTTGGTGAGTTCCTGACCGCCTGCAGATATTCCTGCTCGGCAGGTTCCTTTTTGCCGGTTCGCACATAAAATTCAGCAAGGGCAAAACGCGTTTTTTGCTTTGTATCATCAAACTTGACGGCTTGTTTGAGCATCACTTCAGCCTGATTCAAATCCCTGTTTAATTCATAAAGCCTTGATAGTTGGAGATAGGCTTCCATTTTTTTATCACCCTGGACCGCCTTGAGGCTCTCTTCAATGGCCTTGCCCAGATTGTTTTCTTTCAGATAGATGCTTCCAAGCAGCATATGGCCAAGGGATTTTGTCGAGTCAATCTTCAGAATGGCCATTGCCTGCTCACGGGCCTTGTCCGTCTGTCCGGAAAGCAAATACAAAGTCCCCAGATGGTGACGCGCGTCGATCATTTTAGGATCCAGCTCTATGGCCCTGGACATGTTCGCAAATGCTTCCTGAAACATTCTCATATTGAGCTGACACATAGCCAGTTTGTAATAAGCCGTCGCATGGGTAGGCTTAAGCTTGATGATATTTTTATATTCAATAGCGGCTTCTCTGAATTTTTCCTCTGAATAATATTTCTCGGCTTTCTTCCAGTGCCGCTCTATCTTGGCTTCCGTGGAACATCCGGCAGCACCAACTAACAAAAAGATGATCATCATCAAGGCACAAGCTGAATAAATTCGATTTCCCGTTCGATTCATGAAATGTCTCCTAAAATATTTGATCGTCATCCTGAATAAAAAACCAACGGCTCTGCCGTCGGGCAGGCGATGGATGCTTCTTATTTGATAAGCACAATGATATCCGAAAGATATTTTTCACTTCAACATTCAGTTTTAAATTACCTTATCGGTTATTTTGTTTATTTTCAAGAATATTCATTTCCTGCGCCATCATCCGTGGATTTTTAAAAATACCTAGACATACCAAGGACTTTTTGATAACAATACATGATCAGTTCATCTTAAAAAAACGGACGATGCTTTTTTTATGAAATTGCTGCAGCCCGCTCAACCATTAAATTATGGGGAGGAATTGCAATGAAAAGATTGATTGCCAGTGCCGTCATCGTGATGATTGTATTCGTTTTATGTTTTGCAGTACAGGCAAAGGAGAAAACCGTTACCCCTCCACAGAAGCCTGCCGCTGAAATAGCCGCAGACAGCAACAATTACATCATCGGGCCCGAAGATGTTCTCAATATCTATGTATGGAAAGAAGAATCCATGAGCAAGACCGTTCCGGTCAGAATAGACGGCAAAATATCCCTGCCGCTCATAGACGACATACAGGCTGCCGGCCTGACCCCCCAGCAGCTTAAGAACGTAATCATAGACAAACTCAAGGGGTTTATGGAAAACCCGGCCGTGACCGTTACCGTGATGGAAGCCAACAGTTACAAAATTTATGTATCCGGTGAGGTTAAAAATCCGGGAGTTTTCCGTATCCGCAGTGAAACCACCCTGCTGAAAGCCATCATCACCGCGGGTGGATTTACCGAGTGGGCCAACAAAAGAAAAATTCTGGTTATCACCAATGAAAACGGCAAGGAACAAAGAACGTACGTTAATTATAACAAGATTGTTGATGGTGACATTCCAGACGTCGTCATCAATCGGGGAGATACCATTATTGTCCAGTAAGTCCTGTTCTCCCGACCCGCCAATCAGCCACCTCGCAGCAAGCTGTCGAGGCACGAAATGAATGTTACGCTTTGGCTGCAAGCAACAGAGAATCAACACTTGTCCCGCGTGAGTGGGGTGAAAAACCAAAAGGTGCATTCTATGAATAAATATAGCGGTCTTATTGTTTTAATGTTGCTTTTTGTTTTGATTCAGTCTGCGCCCCCTGCCTGTGGCGCCGATTTTTTATCGCAGATTCACCCCTACCTGAACGTAAAAGGCCAATACAGTGACAATCTCAATCTGACTGCCAGCAATCAGAAAAGAGATTTTTATACCACGATCTCGCCGGGAATCAAATTTTCAAACATGAGTGACCGCTCCGGTATCAACCTGGACGCGTCCATCGGTTATCTTTTTTACAGCGATTACAGCAATCTCAATTATCTGACCGGTCAGGCCAGCCTTGACGCAAAATACCTGACCAGTTCACGCTTTAATTTTTATTTAAGAAACGCCTTCATCCGATCAGATGACCCGAGGGAAAGAGAATTCTTCTCAACGGCGGAGGACAACAAATACCTTCTGGCGACCGAAACACAGCGCGCCGTTTACTTGCGCAATGTGGTCGAACCGACCGTGGAGTATCAGTTCGGTCCGGAGAGCCGTGTCGGCGTCAAGTACCGCAACAATTATTACCGTGCCGAGGACGTCGAAAACAGGGACAGCATCGAAAATTACATCAGCCCTTTTCTCATAGTCTGGTTGAACAAGCAGCACGGCTTCCAACTGGATTACGGTTACACCAACGGTCATTTTGAAGCGAGTCCTGATCTGAAAGGCCACAGAGTCAGCGGCGCCTACATGCTGCGTTTCACACCCAAGGCAACCGCTTCTTTAAAAGGCGCTTATACCTTGCAGACCTTTTCCGAGGACCTGTTGAATTATCAAATCTACGAAACATCCGTCGGCATCTCCTATCTGTTCAGTGAGACCCTGACGGCTTCGGCAGAAGCCGGCTATTACTGGCTGGAACCCGAAGCCGGCATTAATCGGGACGGCGGTGTGAGCTTTAAAGCCGACATCATACAGACCGGCGAGCGAACCCGGTATCGTCTCAGCGTGCAGGGCGGTTATGTACTGGATTATTTCACGTCTCAGAACCTGGGATTCAGAAAATTCTACCGGGCGACAGGCAGCATCACCCATTTTCTGGACAAAAGACTGTCCATCGGATGTCTGGCAAGAATCCAGCGGTCGGAGGAAGAGTCTGAGTCAGACACAGGCCTGCGGAATACCACCTGGAGCGCGGGCGCCAACATTGCCTACACCCCCTTCAAGTGGCTGACTGTCTCTCTTGAATACACGTACAATCAAAACAATACCAACTATATATATGAAGCGACGAATGAATACAAAGAAAACAGGGCAATGGTGATGGTTTCGGCAACATACTAGCTACCGTCACCGCAGCAACAGAGGAGTTGACAGGCATGATCAATCCGGAAAAAAAATATACGTTGCAGGAATACATAGAAATACTGAATCGCAGGATGTGGTACCTCATTATACCCTTTTTACTGATTGTTTTCGTTGCATCCGTTTACTCGATTGCCGCAGACAAACGATACAAGGCCAGCACACTGGTGCTCGTCACACCGCAGCGCGTGCCGGAAGCTTTTGTGCAGGCCA
>PHBN01000143.1 GCA_002840635.1 Deltaproteobacteria bacterium HGW-Deltaproteobacteria-1 | reverse complement strand
GCGGGTTTTGGGAAGACCATCTGCCCACTGAATCTTATCGGGCGTTGCAATAGGTCCGATGACCGTACGAACATGAGCGACCAGTTCTTTTTTCAGAGCATCTGATTTCTCGACACCGGTCTTCAAGGTAACGTAAGCATAAATGCCCTGTCCTTTGATGTCATGAGGCATGCCGACAACTGCGGCTTCCGCGACGGCCTTGTGGGCAACCAGAGCGCTTTCGACTTCGGCGGTGCCCATGCGGTGACCGGACACGTTGATAACGTCGTCGATGCGGCCGGTGATCTGATAGTAACCATCTTTGTCCCGGCGGCAGCCGTCACCGGTTACATAGTAGCCGGGGAACTGTTCAAAATAGGTTTCCTGGAATCTCTTGGGATCACCATAAACGCCTCTCATCATTCCGGGCCATGGCATTTTGATGCACAGAGCGCCGCTGGCGACTGTATCTGTGAATTCCTTGCCTTCATCATCGACCAGCACAGGCTGTACGCCGAAGAATGGCATTGTGGCCATACCGGGTTTGATTTCAATGGCGCCGGGAAGCGGGGTAATTAAAATTCCACCCGTTTCAGTCTGCCACCAGGTATCCACGATGGGGCATTCGCCGCGGCCTATAACATTATAATACCAGTTCCAGGCTTCGGGGTTGATCGGCTCACCGACGGTTCCGAGCGTCTGCAGGGAGGAAATGTCGCATTTCTTCACAAACTCATCGCCCTCTTTCGCGATGGCGCGGATAGCGGTTGGAGCGGTATAGAAAATGTTGACCTTGTATTTTTCGACAACCTGCCAGAAGCGGCTGTAGGTCGGGTAATTGGGAACGCCTTCAAACATGACGGATGTTGCGCCGTTGCAGAGAGGACCGTACAAAATATAGGTATGACCTGTGACCCAGCCCAGATCGGCGGTGCACCAGTAGATGTCGCCATCATGATAATCGAAAACTATCTTGTGAGTGTAGGAACCGTAAACCAGATAGCCGCCTGTGGTGTGCATAACACCCTTAGGCTGTCCGGTGGAACCGGAAGTATAAAGGATGAACAGTGGATCTTCAGCATCCATCCATTCTGGTTCGCATTTGGCATCAACTTTTGCCATTTCTTCATGATACCATTTGTCACGGCCGGGAGTCATTTCGCACTTAATCTTGTCACCGACTCTCTGGACAACGATAACTGATGTGACGGAGGGGCATGATTTTAATGCTTCATCTGCGGTCGCTTTCTGCGGAACAGCCTTATTGCCGCGGAACGTTCCGTCGCATACAACGAGGACCTTACCTTCGCAGTTGACAATTCTGTCACGGAGAGCGTCAGCGCTGAATCCGCCGAATACGATACCATGAATGGCGCCGATACGTGAACAGGCCAGAGCGGCAATACCCAGTTCGGGAACCATGGGCATATAAAGAATGACGCGGTCGCCTTTCTTTACACCCTGGGCCTTCAGAACATTGGCGAATTTGCAGACTTCTTCATGGAGCTGCTTATAGGTAATGCCTCTTGCTTCACCGGGTTCATTGCCTTCCCACTGAATCGCGACCTGATTTCCGCGTTTTTCAAGATGTCTGTCGAGACAATTGTAAGAAATGTTGAGCTTTCCGCCTTCAAAGAATTTAACGTAGATGGGACCTTTTTTAATATCAAAATTGTAATCCATAACCTTGTCCCATTTTTTGAACCAGGTCACCTGCTGTTCTGCGACTTCCGCCCAGAAAGCTTCCGGCTGCTCGATTGATTTTTTCCACATTGCATCATAGGCAGCTCTTCCACTGACCCAAGCTTTCTTCTTTGCCGCTTCTGGAATCGGATATACTTCCTTTAATTGAACCTTTGCATCCGCCATGTTAAATATTCCTCCTAGTTTTAAAGTTTTTTATATTTTCAAACGTCTGATTAACGTTTCGCCATTAAGATAATATATCCTTAAATGAACTGGGATTAAGACTGCAAACATGAACTATTCGGGCACGCTTAAGGTGCGCAATGAGCAAACATCCTCATTGGAGTTGAGGTGTGCACCAACATATGGGAACACAAAAAATTTATTTAACCTTAAGCCGCGAAGCGCCCATAAAGCTCGCCTGCGTCACTTTTTCGTGAAGAATTTACGGCTTGCCCCTGATACACAATGTTAAACTGGGGCGTCACATTTCCTGAAGTTCTGAAAATGTTTAATCTTACTGATTATTTTGCCATATAGTCAAAGTTTGACTGCAAGTCAAAATAACCTTGTGGAGTCCACTACCTTAATCTGACCACCATGTCAAGAAATATTTAGATTAATATTGAAGCAATAGATACTTTGGCCCTAAGGAAAATGGAATAAAACAACATATGTAAAATCAACCAGTTTTACTGTCGACATGTGCAAAACAGTTCGTTGTCGCTACATATGTTCATCATTAAAAAATATCGACACGATTCATCAAAAAAATCTCCCTTGACTAATAAACGTTAATGTGAAATTGATGTGAACGCATAGAGCGTTCTGTTTTTTAGAAAATTGAACATCTTTTAAATAATTGAGACGCAGCCACCTGAACAGCTTTTTGTTGGAAAATGAACAAGAATTTGTATGTCGGCAACCTGTCTTTCAAGGTCACGGATGAAGACCTGAGGACAAACTTTTCGGAAGCGGGAGAAGTCGCCTCCGCGTCCATTATTAAAGACAAATTCACCGGCCAGTCCAAAGGATTCGGTTTTGTCGAAATGAAAACAGAAGAAGGCGCCACCGCAGCCATTCAGAAGTTTAATGGTGGTATGCTGGACGGTAAGGCCATTACCGTCAACGAAGCCAGACCGAAGAAGGAATTCGGCGCAGGCGGCGGCGGAAACCGCGGTGGCGGCGGCGGATACCGTGGCGGCGGAAATCGCAGTGGCGGCGGCGGAAATCGCGGCAGCAGATACTAGCATCCGCTTAAAATTGAATTTAACTGAAAAAGAGCAGAAGGTTGCATCGAAAAACCTTCTGCTCTTTTTGTTTATTTGCTTGAATTAATATACTCCGTAACCTTCTCCGCGATCGTTTTGACGACGTATTCAAATTCATCGACATCCTTGTCCAGGAGCGTCATGCGGAAACCCAGAAGCGGTGTGAAAAATGACGTCAGCGGCACAACGCAAATGCCTGTAGCCGCAAGCAGATAATATACAAATCGTTTGTCGTATTCGATGGAACCTTTCGTCAGTTCTTCCACATACTTTTTAATCTCCGGCTGGTCAATCGGCAGGGTTTGTCGGTCATTTAGCACCGACTCATTAAAGATGATCGTGGAATAAAACGCGCCGTTGGTTTTATTGGCAATCACAAAGGGAACATCCTTTAAAATACCATAGGCGATTGTCGAAAGCTTTTCGTAATGTTGCGTGCGCTCACGCAAATAATTTTTATACTCAGGATGCGTCATGATCCTCGGAATAGCCATTTGCGGAAGTGTGGTTGAACATACTTCCGACATTTTCTGATGCAAAATCGTATTAATGAAACGGTTGAATATCGGATCCTTGTCGGCATTATACACTTCCATCCAGCCGCAACGCGCACCGGGCCAGGGGGCTTCTTTGGAAATGCCCTTCATGGCAATGGCCGGCACATCGCCGATAATGTCACCGATCGGAATCGTCGTTTTGCCATTATATACGATATTGATGTACGTTTCATCCGATATGATGAACAGATCATTTTCCCTGGCAATCCGGACAATGTTCTCCAGCGCCTCGTGTGTATACACAAAACCTGTCGGATTGTCGGGATTGATAATCAGTATTCCGACAATCGC
This sequence comes from Deltaproteobacteria bacterium HGW-Deltaproteobacteria-1, assembly GCA_002840635.1. Classification (GTDB taxonomy): domain Bacteria; phylum Desulfobacterota; class Syntrophia; order Syntrophales; family Smithellaceae; genus UBA8904. Next base: position 2,948 of record PHBN01000143.1, on the reverse strand, counting down.
CCGGTGACTTCTGACTTTCTGTTCCAGCTCCCTCAGGTCCGGATGCCAGTTGTTATATGGATTCATCCGGTAGGTGTTGGGCGGAAATGACGCATGAAGCACTTCCGCCATGAAGTGCGTGGAATAAGTCGGCTCCGGCATAATCATGCGCGCATCTACCTGAATGGAACTGTAGGCTCTGGCAATCGCATCACCCAGGCCGTTGAAGAAAATGATGTCTTCTGGTGATATTTGAATTTTCCCCCGGGCATTTACACGATCGGCCAGGAACTCACGCGTGGCATCCACCCCTTTGGTCGGCGAATAGGCATACGAGATATCTTCCTTGAGAACATCCATCAGGACTTCTTTCATCCAGTCTGGAATTTTTTCACCCTTTTGAACCGGATCGCCAATGTTTTCCCAGATGACTTTCTTGCCGCCAAGTTCCTGCAGCTTCTTGGCAATAGGTACAAGATTGCGGATTTCATAAGTAAGCCCGCTGCCGCCGCGGGAAATTTCAAATCGCATAAGTTACCTAACTCCTTGGATATTTGGATATTGATGCATAATACATATTTTATGATTAATCCAGAGTTTTTTAAAAAAATGATTGCCTGACTCTCCATCATTTTATGAAGGACAAAAAACCCTTTTCGTGATATTTGTAAATGAGAGACTGAAAAACACCTGTTTATGAGGCAGGAATGCCTTGAACTGAAGAACTCTTCCCTGATTCCTCCGGCTTGCAAAAAAGAAGTCTCATAAATAAAAAAATAAAGGGACAAAGATCATGGACGATACAAAAACTTTTGCCGAACTGTTTGAGGAATCCTACGCCACCCCCAAACGTTTTTCTGTAGGAGAAAAGGTCGAGGCAACAATTGTCAAAATTTCCCCTGAGTGGATTTTCATTGATCTGGGCGCAAAAAGCGAGGGCTACATAGACAAAAAAGAATTCCTGGACGAGGCGGGCAATCTGACCGTTCGGGAAGGGGATACAGTCAACGCCTACTTCCTCTCCTCGCGCCACAGTGAAAGACTCTTTACCACCAAACTGACGTCGCGTAAAAGTGTAGATGATTTTCTGGTCAATGCCTATCAAAACGCGATTCCAGTGGAAGCCGTTGTCGAGAAGGAAATTAAAGGCGGTTTTTCCGTTAAAATCAGTGAAAACACTAACGGCTTTTGTCCCTATTCTCAAATGGACAGGCGAAGGATCGAAAATGCCACGGATTATATCGGTAAAAAAATGGAGTTCATCGTCATAGAGTATGGGGAAAACGGCCGGAAGATTATATTATCGCGGCGACCGCTACTGGAAAAAATCGATCAGGAAAGAATCGCCAAACTAAAACTGTCTCTACAAAAAGGAATGACCGTGCACGGCATCGTGACCTCGGTACGCGATTTCGGTGCCTTTGTCGATATCGGCGGCATACAGGCGCTGCTGCCGGTTTCGGAAATGACCTGGGGCAGGGTGGAAAACACCCAAGCTCTCTACAAAACGGGCGATACCGTTGAAGCCATTATCATCAATCTGGACTGGGAAAACGACCGTATAACATTATCCTTCAAGGATACACTCCCCGATCCGTGGGATGAGGTTGTCCGCAATTACATCGAAGGCAGCATTTACAGGGGCAAAGTGTCCCGCCTGACGGACTTCGGCGCGTTCATCACGCTGGAAGCCGGCGTTGACGGACTGCTGCATATCTCCAAACTGGGCAAGGGGAAAAAAATCAAACATGCCCAGGATGTTTTGTCCCGTGATCGGGAAATCGACGTGAAGATTGAAAAGATCGATCGGGACAACAAAAGAATATCGCTGGACCTGGCATCAGGCGGCGACGAGAAAAAATCCCAGACGGAAGAAGGGGACGACTATCAGAAATTCATGCCCAAAGCACCCAAAACCATGGGCACGTTCGGAGATCTGCTGAAAAAATCGAAAAAGAAAAAGTCACGTGAATGAAACATAGATCAAACCCGGAAACTCATTCACAACCGAAGGCCGGGATTTTTCATGGTTTGCGGAAGCATCCCTCCTTTGGCGCAGAACTCGTGAATCAAACAATGGGAAATAATGCTGCTGACGTCGACCAATCGGGTAATCAGGACGCCGGCGATGCAGGGACAATCCTGCGCCACGAAGATGATCGGAGAATGTTAAAATCCTCCGTAATGGTCTGAAGCTTTTCCCAGGCTTCCAGAAAGAGATGGTCATAAACTGTTATGGGTTTAATCCGTTTATTGTTGAGTGATCCGGTAGCATTCATAATGCTTGCGGTGCTCCTTTTATATTCCGTTATTTTTCATGAAGTGGCACACGGCTGGGTGGCTTACAAAATGGGTGACGAAACAGCCAAGTGGATGGGTAGGCTGACACTCAATCCGATCAAACACATAGACCCCATCGGTTCACTGATGCTTTTGGTGATTGGTTTCGGGTGGGCCAAGCCGGTCCCGATCAACCTGGAAAACATTCCCGTGGCACAAAGGCGCAAGGGTTTGATTCTGGTGTCAGCGGCCGGTGTTACAGCCAACATCATTATCGCCTTTTGCGCCCTGTTGGTATGGCGGTTGACGTCGCCAGCCCCGGGCAGCATGATGTATCAGGTGCTTTATTTATTGGCCTACATCAATATCCTTCTGGCAGCTTTCAATCTGATCCCGATTCCGCCACTGGACGGATCGAAAATTCTGATGGGATTCACGCCGGAGTCGTTCAACCGCGTGATGTATCAAATCGAACCTTTTGGTTTTTTTGTTGTGCTGGGTCTTTTGCTTACAGGCGTGCTCACACCTGTCATTAATATGTTCCAGTCAGCGATTATATCAATAATATCTATGTTTTTACCTTGATAGATAAAGGAAAGGAGAAACGACCATGATGAATTTTTCCGAGCTTTTGCAGAAAAGACGGGCCATCCGGGATTTCGAGGACAAAGAAGTTCCCATGAAGGTTG
>PHBN01000142.1 GCA_002840635.1 Deltaproteobacteria bacterium HGW-Deltaproteobacteria-1 | reverse complement strand
GTGTCCGCCATATTTGATGACGATGGTCTTATTGTAGAACCGCCGGATATAGGGCAGTGCTTCCAGCAATATGTCCGCCCGCTCCATTGAACTTTGAATATGTTCCATTTTGTTCCCCGCCTTACAGGATATACCTGCTTAAATCTTCATCTTCAACGATATTGTCGAGTTTTTCCTCCACATATTTCGCATCAATGACAATTTCCTTCTCCTTCAAGTCCGGCGCATCAAAGGAGATATCCTCCAGAAGCGTCTCCATGATGGTGTACAGCCTGCGCGCGCCGATGTTTTCCGTTCTCTCATTGACGACTGTGGCCACTTCGGCAATCTGTGCCACCGCATCCGCGGTAAACGAGAGCTTGATGTCTTCCGTCGCCATCATTTCCGTATATTGCTTGACCAGTGCGTTATTCGGCTCGGTCAGAATCCTTACGAAGTCCTCTTTACCCAGCGAATCGAGCTCCACGCGGATCGGGAAACGGCCCTGCAGCTCCGGGATCAGGTCAGACGGCTTGGTGCCTGAAAACGCACCCGCGGCAATAAACAGGATATGGTCGGTCTTCACCATACCGTAGCGGGTGTTGACATTTGATCCTTCGACAATCGGCAGCAGGTCGCGCTGCACGCCCTCGCGCGAAACGTCAGGACCATGTTGTGAATCTCCGCCGACAATCTTATCGATCTCATCCAGAAAAATGATGCCCGACTGCTCCACGCGATCCAGTGCGGTCCGGGTCACCTTGTCCATATCAATCAGTTTCTGCGCCTCTTCGGCAGCTATGATTTCGAGGGCTTCAGGCACTTTTACGTTTCTCTTTTTCTTTTTCTGCGGCATGATATTGCCCAGCATATCTTTGAGGTTAAGCCCCATGTCCTCCATGCCCGCGGCGGAAAAAATTTCGATCATGGGACCGCTTCTCGCTTCGGCAACCTCCAATTCGACCATTCGCTCATCGAGTTTTCCGTCGCGAAGCAGTTTGCGCAGCTTTTCCCTGGTCGCATCCGATTTCCGCGGCCTTCGCCTGGACATTTTCCTGTTCCTCGGCCTTGAGCATGTTGATCGACAGCTCGACCAGATCACGCACCATCGACTCCACATCACGACCCACATAACCGACTTCCGTGAATTTCGATGCCTCGACCTTCAAAAAAGGCGAGTTGTCCAGTTTGGCCAGCCGGCGGGCGATTTCCGTCTTGCCAACGCCCGTGGGGCCGATCATGATAATGTTTTTGGGCGATATTTCATCCGCCAGATCATCAGGCACATTCTGCCTTCGCCAGCGGTTCCGCAGCGCAATGGCCACGGCTCTTTTGGCATCGGCCTGCCCGATGATATGCCTGTCTAATTTTTCCACTATTTCGCGGGGTGTTAACCCAGAATTGTTCATCTTCAAAACGGCTCCTTACTTTTTACTCTTTTTGATATCCTGCGACTTCTCTTCAGTGAGATCAATCTCTTCAAGCGTAATACGGTCATTGGTATATATACAAATTTCCGAGGCGATCCTCATCGATTCCCTGGCGATTTCCGTCGCCGACAGACTGCTGTGTTTCACCAGTGCGCGGGCCGCCGCCTGGGCAAAGGCGCCGCCGGATCCAATGGCCATGACATCATCGTCGGATTCGATGACATCGCCGTTCCCGGATATAATCAGCGAATAATCCCGGCTGACCGCAATCATCAGAGCTTCCAGGTGCCTGAGCACCCGGTCGGTGCGCCAGTCTTTCGTAAGCTCAACTGCGGCACGCAGCAGGTTGCCGTTGTACTGCTCCAGTTTCTGATCAAAGCGGTCAAACAGCGTGAAAGCGTCGGCGGTCGCTCCTGCAAATCCGACAATCACTTCATTGTTAAACAGCCTGCGCACTTTGCGTGCACCGTGCTTCAGGATGGTCGTATCCAGCGTCACCTGACCGTCGCCGGCCACGGTAATTTTACCGTCTTTTTTGACTGCGAGTATGGTGGTGCCTTTAATGTGCATTTTTTCTCCTTTACCGTTTAGCCCGCGGATGGGCTTTATCGTAAACTTCCATCAGACGGTTGATATTCACCGCTGTGTATTTCTGTGTCGTGGAAAGGCTCTCATGCCCCAGCATTTCCTGAATCGACCGCAAATTCGCTCCGGCGGACAGCAAATGCGTTGCGAAACTGTGCCTCAGTGCGTGCGGGCTGATCTTGCGACCGATTCCGCTTTTGACGGTTGCTTCGTCCACAATCCGGGCAATGCTTCGGGTCGTGATCCTTTTTCCGCGTGTGTTTAAAAAAAGTGCCCCCTTCAGAATGTCTCCGGATTTTTCTTTCCTTAAACTCTGAGATGCTGCCAGGTATCTCCGGATTGCCTCCAGTGCCGGCGCTCCCACCGGAACAATTCTTTCCTTCTTTCCCTTGCCGCGCAGCTTTACCAGTGCGGAAGCAAAATCGACATCTGGCGTATCCAACCCGGCCAGCTCAGACAGTCTCAGCCCCGAAGAATAAAACAACTCCAGCATCGCGAGATTTCTCAAGCCGGATACGGAGCCATTTTCTTTGTAAGCATCCAAAAGGTCGAATGTTTCATCCACCGATAAAAAAGTCGGCATGTATTTCTCCGCTTTTGGCGTCTGGACCTCCTGAGCCGGATTGTTCTTTATCAGTCCCTCCCGCAGAAGGTATTTATAAAATGCCCGCAGCGATGACACCTTGCGGTTGATGGATACTTTTTTCAGCTTCCGGCTGTAAAGAAAAGCCATATATGCCCGGACGTTTTCCATCTGCACATTCAGGATCGATTTGTGCGGCGAAGTGTTTTCCCGACTTTCCAGGAACGATGTGAACTCCGAAATGTCCGTCAGGTAAGCCATTCGGGTATGTTCCGATACGTTGCGCTGAACCTCCAGAAATGTCCGAAAATCCGTGAGCAGGTCATTCATTGATTCACATTTTGTACTTTCCGAAATCTTCGGCGGACAAATTTTCAAGGAATTCTTTTATTTTATCTTCCTTAAACTTATCAATATCGGTCAGTTTCATCCCGACATCAATGTTGCGGGATTTTTCCAGTACTGATTCTTCTACAAAAATCGATGCCTGAGCCCTGAGGGCCAGCGCGATGGCATCACTGGGACGTGCGTCTATCGCATAGGTCTGTCCATCCCTGGTTAAATAAATGCTGGCAAAATATGTGTTATTGCGGATGTCCACAATTTCAATCCGGTTGACTGTGGCATGGAGAGCCTTGATACTTTCATAAAGCAGGTCATGGGTCATCGGTCTAGAAAAAACAACGTGCTCGAGTTCTGTGGCTATGGCACTGGCTTCGAATAAACCGATCCAGATCGGAATAGCCTTGCTTTCCTGCATGTCTTTCAAGATAACAATGGGTGTGTTGGTGATCGGATCAATGGTCAATCCGGATACCTTCATTTCCAGCAGCATCCTAAAACCTCCTTAATTCCATTTCCAGTTCACACGATATCATTGCAAGCTTCGTATGCGCGTCAGACAAAGTTGTCGGCTTTTTACAACGCATGGATCGCGGATTTCACCGGCTGCTCCCGGTTTCCGCATCATGTTTGAACTGGAAATGTAATCAGTTCTTAATCATTTTCCCCCGTAGCGAATGCAGGTACCCGCGGGAAATTTCCACAGGCACCTTCCTGCCGATCAATTCGGCATCTCCCTTGAAATTCACGATTCTCCAGGAACGTGCCCGCCCCATCAGATCCTGCTCGGAGTTCCTGCTGCACCCCTCCACAAGCACTTCCTGAACACTTCCTTCCAACTCTGTGTTCTTTTCCTGTGTGTGCCTGTCCTGAAGGGCCTGCAGTGCTTTAAGTCTTTGTGTTTTTTCCACTTCCGGCACCCGTCCGGGCAATTCCCCGGCAGCCGTCCCCTTGCGCTCAGAATACTTGAACGAAAATACTGAATCAAACCTGATTTTTTCCATCATGTCAATGGTTTCTTGATAATCTTTTTGGGTCTCCCCGGGAAATCCGACAATGATGTCTGAAGTGATACTGATTTTCGGACAGGCTTTCCGAAGTCGGTCGATTTTCTGAAAATATTCTGAAGCGGAATACCCACGGTTCATCAGCTTTAAAATACGGCTGGAACCCGATTGCACCGGCAGATGAATGTGTTCACATAACTTGGGAACCCGGGTAAAACAGTCGATCAGCTCGTCGGATAAATCCTTCGGATGTGACGTGGTGAACCGAATCCTTTCGATGCCTTCAATTTCATTGATCTTCTTGATTAGCGTAACAAAATCACATTTGTGCTCTAAATTTTTGCCATAGGAATTCACATTCTGCCCGAGAAGCGTTACATCCTTAACGCCATAAGCGGCCAGTTTTTTTATCTCCGTAATTATATCCTCCGGTGTTCTGCTCATTTCCGGCCCCCGCAGATACGGCACAACACAGTAAGCGCAATAGTTATCGCATCCCTGCATGATGGAAACAAAAGAACTCACCGAACCCTGCGGCGGTGGCGCAAACACGCCGAGAGAATGGATCTTTGAAGAAAAACCGATTTGCGTTATTTTCTTTCGATCCTTCAGTACAGCCTTGATCATCTCCGGGAGCCGGTGGATATTGTGCGTTCCGAAAACCAGATCAACACCTTTAACCCGGCTATAAACTTTCCTCCCCAGATGCTGTGCCAGACAACCTGCAAATCCGACAATCAGATCAGGATTTTTTTCTTTCAACTTCATGAGGCGGCCCAGTTCACTGAAAGCCTTCTGTTCCGCTTTTTCACGGATAGAACATGTATTGATCACTATCAGGTCCGCCTTCGCCGAATCGTTCGTCTGTTGATAACCGATATCATTCAGCAAAACGGCCATTTGCTCCGAGTCGTGGACATTCATCTGGCAGCCGAATGTTTCAATATACAAATATTTGTGTTTCATGTTCATCCGATTGATTAATCTTTCGAGAGCATTAGTATTTCAGCACGGGATTATTGATCAGCATTTTGCGGCGCTGGGCAAATGAGGCTTTCACCAGACGGTTGAAAAACGTTTCGTCCGTCAACTCCATCAGAGGTTTTTCCCGGAACTCACCGGTAATGATGGAAGATGCCACTTTCGGCACGGGATAGAAACAGTTTGCAGACACATCGAAGAGACGTTCGACGTCGGCATACATCTGAAGCAAAACCGAAGGGACCCCGTAACTTTTATGCCCGGGGGCTGAAACCAGACGCTCAACAACTTCTTTTTGCAGCATTAAAGTGAAGTTGGTAATCACTGCCCGATATGATAATAAATGAAATATAACAGGGCTGGAAATATTGTACGGAACATTACCAATTACTTTAATCTTCGACTTATACTGATCTGATTTATAAGCGAAATCAAATTTTAATATATCACCGGAATAAATTTCCACATTGCCGCATCCGGCGAACTGATCATGAAGGATTTCCACAAGCCGGGGATCAAGTTCCACTGCAATCACATGCCCGGCAGCATGCGCGATGTCTTTTGTTAGGACACCGATCCCCGCACCGATTTCAACGACTACATCCCCAGGCAAGATTCGACCGGCGGTGGCAATTTTATGGATGGTATTGACATCCACCAGAAACGACTGACTCAGTCTTCTGCTGGGTCGAATGTTGTAGCGGTGGAGAATTTCTCTGGGTGTGGTCATATATTCTATTGGGCGCCTCAACCGGCATTGGCCTGTCTTCGCCCTACCCCCGCTTCTCTCCGGCCGCGGATACGGAAACAAGAGGCCAGCGCGAAACGGCATTCAGATCAAGGGAATCCGAACGTCCGTTTTTCAGCATTATTTCACCCAGTGCCGCAATCATGGCCGCGTTGTCCGTACATAAAATCATCGGAGGAATGAATAATTCCACATTATTCGCTGCTGTGGCGGTTGCAAATCTTTCCCTGAGCCGGCTGTTGGCGGCAACGCCGCCGCAGACAACAATCTGCTTGATATTGTTTTCAAGTGCCGCCTTCAGTGTTTTATCGACCAACACATCAATTATGGCTTCCTGATAACTGGCCACAATATCCGGCAATTCTTCGGAGCTGATCCTGCCGTTACACTTTTTGAACATGGTTAACAATGATGTTTTCAGGCCGCTGAAACTGAAATCAGGAGAATCCTTCATGGCACGGGGAAAAGCAAATGCTTTGGGATTGCCCGCATTCGCCATTTTATCTATCACCACTCCCCCGGGATAACCCAAATCAAGCAACTTGGCTGCCTTATCAAACGCCTCCCCTGCAGCATCATCGCGTGTTTGGCCAAGTAGTTGAAACTTGTGGTAGTTTTTAACCAGATAAACATTGGTGTGACCACCGGAAACGACCAGGGCAACAAAGGGGAAACCCGGCTTTTTTTCGGCAAGAAATGAAGCCATAATGTGACCTTCCAGGTGGTTTACACCGACAAGGGGAATGTTCAGTCCGTAGGCCAGCGCCTTGGCTGCGGATAACCCCACAAGCAGCGATCCGATTAATCCCGGCCCACGCGTTACGGCAACACCTTCAATTTCTTTTAATGTAAGTCCGGCATCCGCCATCGCCTGGTTGATCACAGCTGAAACGGCTTCAATGTGTTTCCGTGAGGCGATTTCGGGCACCACGCCTCCGTACGCACTATGGTCCTTGATCTGCGAAGCAATGACATTGGAAAGCAGCTTTCCGTTACTCACAACTGCCGCGGCCGTTTCATCACAGGATGATTCAATTCCTAAAACAAACAAATTATAAATTCCTCTTTACAATTTTCTTTACAAACAGTTTAAAAGGCTTATATAAAAGCATCCTGTATTTGTAAACAAACTTTTGCCATTAATTATAGATAGGATCACCTTCTATGGAAATAAAAACAGATTTCTTAATTATCGGTAGCGGGATTGCGGGTTTGAGCCTGGCTATCAAAGTAGCTGAGCTCGGATCTGTGGCCATTGTCACGAAAAAAGAAAAATCGGAATCCAACACCAATTACGCCCAGGGCGGAATCGCCGCCGTGACGGACAAAACGGATAGTTTTGAAGAACACATCAGTGACACTCTGGATTGCGGGGCCGGTCTGTGCAATAAAGATGTCGTTGAATTTGTGGTCCGGGAGGCACCTCCGAGAATCCAGGAATTAATTGAATGGGGGAATTAATTGAATGGGGCGTCAATTTCACAAAATCGGAAGAACCGCCTCATCTTTACGATCTGGGACAGGAGGGAGGTCACCACCGGAGACGTGTCCTGCACGCCAAGGACCTTACCGGACGGGAAATTGAACGGGCACTGCACGAGAAAGTCGCCGCGTTGCCTGATGTTAAAATCTATGAAAATCATATCGGAATCGACCTGATCATCCAGAAAGACAGCCAGGGGAGCATTATCAATTGTCTGGGTGCCTATGTTCTTGATATTGATCAGGACAGGATTCACACCTATCGCGCCAAATACACCATTTTGTGTACGGGCGGCGCAGGCAAAGTGTATCTGATCACCACCAATCCCGACATTGCCACGGGTGACGGCATCGCCATGGCCTACCGCGCCGGAGCTAAAATTGCCAACATGGAGTTCATCCAGTTTCATCCCACCTGTCTGTTTCATCCGGAAGCAAAGGCGTTTCTGATCAGCGAAGCCGTCCGCGGCGAAGGCGGCATACTCAAATTGAAAAATGGCGAAACGTTCATGGAAAAATACCACCCGATGAAAAGCCTCGCCCCACGTGATGTCGTGGCCAAAGCAATCGACAACGAAATCAAGCAGTCCGGCGATGAATATGTCCTTCTGGACATTACGCATCACACCCGTGAATTTCTACTGGATCGTTTCCCGAATATTTACAACAAATGCCTGGAGTATGGCATCGATATGTCCGTACAGCCGATTCCCATAGCTCCTGCCGCGCATTACATATGCGGCGGCGTCGCAGTGGACCATTTCGGCAAGACATCCATTGATAATTTGTTTGCCTGCGGTGAGGTTTCCTGTACAGGCCTGCATGGGGCCAACCGGCTGGCCAGCAATTCTCTGCTGGAAGCGCTGGTCTATTCCCATCGGGTTTATACAAAAATAGCAAAATCGTTCCGGCAGACTGAAATCAGCACCGCGGCCATCCCTCCCTGGGATCCGGGTGATTCATCCGAAAGCAATGACAACATTGTCGTCACCAATAACTGGGATGAAATCCGCAGATGCATGTGGAATTACGTGGGGATCGTCCGCTCGGACAAACGTCTGGAACGGGCCGAACGCAGGATAGACATGATCAAGAGAGAAATCCACGAATATTACTGGAATTACAAAGTCACCAAGGACCTGATCGAACTGCGGAACATCACAACCGTGGGCAAACTGATCGTTCAAAGCGCCCGCGCCCGGAAAGAAAGCCGCGGCCTCCATTACACCATGGATTATCCGGATACGCTGGATTCGTTTCTGAAAGACACGATTCTCGTAAAACAGTAATTCACAAACAAGAGACCGGCACCGTCACCACAAGCCGGCCTTTGAAGAGAAATCAGGCTCTTCTTTACTTTCCAAAAACTCTGTTAAAGATAAAATCCAGGTTTTTCAGAAAATTATTGACATTGAAAATGCCATCTAGGTCTTTTTCATTCAGATGTTTTTTAACGATTTCATCCTGTGCTAGAAGGGCTTTGAATTCAATCCCCTCGAGCCATGATTTCATTGCGCTTTTCTGAACGATGGCATATGCTTCTTCCCGCGTTATTCCCTTTTCAATGAGTGAGAGCAAAACCATTTGCGAAAAAATCACACCGTGCGTCATATTCAAATTGGCCAGCATACGTTCCGGGTAAACAACCAGTTTATCCATCATCCCGGTAAAACGCCCCAGCATGAAATCCAGAACAATCGTGGCATCCGGCCCGATGACCCGCTCTACGGATGAGTGGCTGATATCGCGCTCGTGCCACAGGGCGACATCTTCCAGTGCTGCAAGAGCGTATGAACGAACCAGCCTGGCTAAACCGGAAATGTTTTCCGAAAGCACGGGATTGCGTTTGTGCGGCATCGCCGACGAACCCTTCTGCCCCGGTGAAAAATATTCCTCCGCCTCCCGGACTTCGGTTCTTTGCAACAGGCGGATTTCCTGAGCGAACTTATCCAGTGACGATGCAATGATAGCCAGTGTGGCGAAAAATTCCGCGTGACGGTCGCGCTGCACAATCTGCGACGACACAGGTGCGGGCTTCAATCCCAGTTTTTCACAAACAAATTCTTCAACAAACGGATCGATAAACGAAAAGGTGCCTACCGCACCGGCAATTTTCCCGTAGCTTACCGTTTCTTTGGCTCGAACCAGACGCTCGCGATTGCGTTCGATTTCCTGATACCACAATGCCATTTTCAGGCCGAAGGTGATCGGCTCGGCATGAATCCCGTGTGACCGGCCGATCATCAGGGTATTTTTATGTTCAAGTGCTCTTCTTTTCAAAACCGCCAGCAATTGATCCAAATCGTCGAGGAGCATCTGGGCCGCTTCTTTTAACTGCACGGCCAGGGCCGTGTCCAGAACATCAGAGGACGTCAGCCCCATGTGAATAAAACGACCGTCCTCGCCGATGACTTCCGTAAGAGAAGAAACAAAAGCAATAACATCATGCTTTGTGATTTTTTCAATTTCATCGATGCGTGCGACATTGATGACCGCTTTGGCTTTGATATTTTTCACCGCCTCGGCCGGGACCTTGCCCTGTTTGACCATCGCCTCGCATGCCGCCACTTCCACATCAAGCCATTTCTGATACTTGTTTTCCTGGCTCCAGATCGCCGTCATTTTCTCTCTTGAATATCTTGGAATCACCGTCTTCTCCAGTCATTTTTTTTTGAACTGTATACTGTGGAACCGTGAAAGGATGTTTATTATGAGACAAACCCATCCGTCAAGTAATAATTGGTAATCAATCACTTGTTTAAATAAACAATATGTGTTGCATTTCGGGGGTATTTTCAAATCAGCATAGAATAAGGGGTTGCAACCACCACTGAAGGGTGGCAAGACCCCTTGTTATGGCGTAGTGCATCATAAATCTATGCAAGGGGATTGGTGACGCACCACGCCATATTACTCCTCATAGAATTTCTTGCCGCTTTGCACAATGTCTTTGAGTATCTGCGGGGGAGCAAAACGATTCCCGTAATTTTTTTCCAGAGATTCCAACGTGGCCTTAATAGAAGAAGCACCAAGATGATCGATATAACGGAACGGGCCTCCCTCAAAGGGCGGAAATCCCAAACCGAAAACAGCGCCGATATCCCCGTCCCGCGGGCAGGAGATAATTCCCTCCTGCAAACAAATCAACGCTTCATTAATCATCATCATGCTTACCCGCTGCTGAATCAATTTTGCATCAAACTTTTTGCGCAGCGCACCGCCGAGCAGGGCATACACTTCTTCATTGGCCACCTTCTGCCCTTTTTTCTTTTTTCCATCATAGAGGTAAAATCCTTTTTTGTTTTTCTTTCCCTTATAATCCCTGGCAATAAGTTTCGGGAAAGCATCGGAGGACTGCATGCCCCTTGCCGCAAACATCTTTCCCAATCCCATGGCTACGTGCGCGCCGACATCAATCCCCACCTCATCAATGAGAGTGATGGGTCCCACAGGATAGCCGAATTGCCGCATTGCCTTATCAATAGCGATGGAGTCCGCCCCTTCCTCCACCAGAAGAACGGCTTCATTCAAGAGGGGTGCCAGAATCCGTGTCGTGTAAAAGCCGGGGCCGTCCTTGACAACGATGCAGGTTTTCCCCTGGGCTATGCCCATGTCGAGTGCTGTAGCTGTCACCCAGGGCGCGGTTTTATCGGTTGTAATGATTTCAAGCAGAGGCATTTTAGGAACAGGTGAGAAGTAGTGCATCCCGATGACATTCTCCGGCCTTTTGCATCCTTCGGCAATATCATGAATGGGAATGGCCGAGGTATTGGAAGCGAAAATGGTACGTTCGTCCGTCGCAGTTTCCACATCAGCAAGAACGCGTTTTTTTACGTCAAGATCCTCAAACACGGCCTCGATAACCAGATCAGTATTTTTAAACAGGGAGTAGTCGTCGCAGGCAATGAGTTTCCCATACTGAACATCCCTTTCAAACCCAACGATAGCGCCCGATTTGGTTTTCTTTTCCAATCCTTTCCATATCTCCTTCATTCCACGGGCGGCGTCATCAAGTTTTACATCCTTCATCAGGATGGTATCGCAAATTGCCGTGGAGACGGAGGCAATGCCC
>PHBN01000508.1 GCA_002840635.1 Deltaproteobacteria bacterium HGW-Deltaproteobacteria-1 | reverse complement strand
CCACCGGACACATTCGCTGGCAGACTAAATTCATGTTTCTGGGGATTGGCGGCATTTTCGCAATCCGGCTTTTTACGGACAGCCAGGTTGTCCTCTTCAGCGGCGTGGACACGGGTCTTTATGTTGTTGACCTTGGCGCTCTGCTGATCGCGGACATTTTGATTTTCCGTTCGCTGTTCCGCGGCAAACCGCTGGATTCCGGCATTCAGCTTTCACACCAGTTTCTCTATACGTCCTTCACAATCCTGATTGTCGGCACATATTTCATATCGCTGGGAGTCGTTGCCTGGATTTTACTGCATTTCGAGTGGATCAAGAATATCAACCTGATTGTTTTCCTGATTTTTATCACGGTCATTGTCCTGGCCGCTTTTCTGCTTTCCGACCGCCTGCGCACAAAAAGAAAACGCTTCATCAGCAGACATTTCAAGCGTCCTCAATACGATTATCAGAAAATATGGGGAGATTTCACCCAGAGAACCGCCTCTGTCACGAAAACAAATGAACTGTGTAGCATCATTGTCAAGATGGTTTCGGATACCCTGCAGATTCTTTCCGTCAGCATCTGGCTTGTTGACGAGAAACAGGAGCAATTATCATTTGGCGGATCAACGGTTTTTACAGCGGCCCAGTTTGAAGAAATGGATTATTTCAGACAGGGCGGATTGAAGCTGATCAGAGCCATGAGTACTCAAAACATGCCGGTCGATTTGAAAGGGCGCGAGGATGACTGGGTTTCTGATCTGGCCCATACCTATCCATCGGAAACGAAAGAATCGCAAATCCGTTATTGCGTCCCTCTGAACGCCGCCGGCCAGCTGATTGGAATCATGACCTTAAGTGAAAAGGTTTTCTATGAATCACTGACCTTTGAAGAATCGGAGTTGATTAAAACAATTTCCGATCAGGCCGCGGCATCATTGTTGAGTCTGAGGCTTTCCGAGCGCCTTCGCCAGACCAAGGAGCTGGAAGCATTTCAGACCATGTCTGCCTTTTTCATGCATGATTTGAAGAACCTGGCGTCTAAACTGTCTCTGGTAACACAGAACCTGCCCCAGTACATGGACAACCCGGACTTTCAGGCAGATGCACTGAAA
>PHBN01000507.1:1810-3433 GCA_002840635.1 Deltaproteobacteria bacterium HGW-Deltaproteobacteria-1 | reverse complement strand
CCATCATCAACAGGCTTTATGAAACTTTCCCGTCTTTGCGCCATGTCGGGAGTTATGTGGGCCCCCAGAGCACACTCTCCAAAACGCCCGCCGAATTGCGGGCCCTCAGAACGGCAGGCCTGACGAAAGCCTATATCGGGGTGGAGACCGGTGACGACGAACTGCTGAAGAAAGTCAGAAAAGGCGTGGGATATGATGAAATGCTTCGGGCCGGGCGCCTTCTAGTGGAAGCGGATATCAATTTGTCGGTTATGGTGCTTCTGGGACTGGCGGGTCCGGGAGAGGCCTCGGTTCGACATGCGCTTGCCACCGCCAAAATCTGCAATGAGATACAGCCACGTTATCTGGCCGCCCTGACCGTCACTCCTGTGCCGGGAACTGTTCTGCACCGTCAGGTTCAGAAAGGTGAATTTCAACTGCTCGATCCGTTTGAAACCCTGGCCGAAATGAAGCAGATTTTTGAAAATATAACGATGGATGATCTGAAATTTGTCGGCACCCACGCCTCCAACTACCTGCCGGTCACCGGTACGCTTCAAAAAGACAAACAAAAAATGATTGCGCAGGTGGACAAGGTTCTGAGTGTCCGCGATGAGAGACTGCTTCGCCCCGATTACCAGCGCGGCCTTTAATCTAATATTATTCTAAAATTACACAATTCTGAATGATTTCGATTGAAATTACACCCGGCCTGATGATGTGGGCGGGTCTGTTTTTCCCGTGTCAACGATGGCTTCTATTTTATTACCGATTTGCTCAAGAACCTGATCTGCATCTTCACATTCGGGTGCGCCGGAGCGGTTTGCGCTTGTTGCGGTCAGCGGTTTGCCCGTTTTTTCGGCAATACCCCTGGCAATGTCATTGCCGGATAACCGTATGCCGATCTTGCCGGTGTTTGCTGTAAGGAGCGGGGAAACCCTGTCGGATGCTTCAAAAATAATCGTGAGCGGTCCGGGCCAGAAGGCATCCATCAGCTTTTGGGCGGAATCGGTGACGTTACGCACCAGTGGATAAACATCCTGTGAATTGCCAATGATTACGGAGATGGGATTGTTAAAATTCCGGCCTTTGATTTCAAAAATCAGGTTGATGGCGTGATCGTTTGTAGCGTCCACCCCCAGGCCGTAAAATGTTTCGGTGGGATATGCAATAACGCCGCCCCGGGAAACGAAGGCGGCGGCATCACGTATTAAATTCTCTTTGGGATACTCTGCGCTGGCTTTCAGGATTTGGGGCATGAAAGATTTTCCTGTTTTTTCTCTACTTCTTTGGCCATTTTGGCCATATACGAGGCAAGTTTCTTGTTAAGAGACTGATCTTCCAGCGCGAGCAACCGGACGGCAAAAAGGGCGGCGTTTTTTGCACCGGCTTTTCCGATGGCCATCGTTGCTACGGGGATTCCTCCCGGCATCTGGGCCGTGGAGAGAAGAGCGTCCAGCCCATGCAGCGACGTGGCGTCTATTGGAACACCAATCACCGGCAAAAGGGTTTGTGAGGCAATGACACCGGCCAGATGTGCCGCGGCGCCGGCCCCGGCAATAATGATTTTCACGCCTCGCGCCGCTGCCGTTTTGGCATATTTTGTTGTGCGTTCAGGGGTGCGATGCGCCGATGTCAGAATCA
>PHBN01000507.1:0-1791 GCA_002840635.1 Deltaproteobacteria bacterium HGW-Deltaproteobacteria-1 | reverse complement strand
CATGTTTTGCAAGATGGTTTTTACCTTGACATATCGGGCTATAATCTCTAATGTTTCACGCATCCATTCCAAAGGAGATGATCATGAAAAATAATCTTATCGCAGTCGTTGAAACCGATAAAGGCACCATACGGTTAAAATTATTTGCCGATCAAACGCCGGTTACAGTAAGCAATTTTGTCAATCTGGCGCAGCGGGGGTATTACAATAATCTGAAATTTCATCGCGTGATTCCGGATTTTATGATTCAGGGCGGCTGTCCTGGCGGCGATGGACGTGGCGGTCCCGGATACAAGTTTCAGGACGAATTTGTCAAGGAGCTGCGGCACAGCAAGCCCGGCATTTTATCCATGGCCAATGCCGGTCCGCAAACCAACGGAAGCCAGTTTTTCATCACGCACGTTCCCACACCGTGGCTTGACGGCAAGCATACTGTGTTTGGTGAAGTAACCGGTGACAAGGACCAGGAAGTGGTTAATGCCATCGCGCAGGGTGACACAATTCGGTCCATTACGATCGAAGGCGACAGTTCGGATTTGATGGCAAATAATAAAACGATGGTCGATCAGTGGAATGCGGCGCTGGATAGGAATTTCCCGGGACTGTCTAAGTCATGATGAGTTCTTAACGGACTGTTGCCCAAATATCCTTTTCGCTTGCCTCAAAGCGTTTTGAATAAATCTAAAGCTTGCGTTTCTGGAAGAATTTTCGCCTGAAGGAATGGCAGCATTTCGGAATAGTGACGCCGACACATTATTTCGGCATGGTCATTTTCGACGCCAAAATGGTAGGAGTTTCTTTTTTTTATGCCTATGACCGGCTGAAAAATACCAGGTTCGAACACGAACGTCAGACGCGTGGAAAATCCATTAACGTTGCCCACCAGCCCTACAATGATGCCTGCCGGTTTGAAGCCAAAGGTTATCGGCTGCGCTTTGAAAATAAACTGGAGCGGGGTTTTCATCAGATTGCCATTGATATCGAAAGCGACCGCGAGCGTCCCGCGGTAAAGGGCGAGATAACGATTCACGAGGACCTGGACGTTTACGAACCGCTGGTTCAGGTATCTCCGATCACACCAACGCGCCCTTTCTATACGCACAAAGCGGCTGTGCCCGTATCCGGCAGCATTATGGTGGGTTCTCAGAAAATCGTTCTGGAGCGAAACGAATGCGTTGCCCTGATTGATGAGCAGAAAACGTATTATCCCTACTTCAGCTTCTGGAAATGGGCGACTGCCGCGGGTTACGGTAATGACGGGAAACTTTTTGCCTTCAACCTCTGCCAGAACATGATTGCCGGTGATGAAGACTACAACGAGAACTGCCTGTGGATGGACGGGAAAATTCATTACCTGAAGGCGGCGCGCTTTGATTTTGGGGATGTCATGCAGCCCTGGAAAATGAAAACGACAGACGGGAAACTGGAATTGTCATTCATCCCTCTGGGTGAACGGGCGCAGAAAATGAATATCGCAGGCGGGCTGATCCTGTCGGATTTTCATCAGCCCTTCGGGTTATACAGCGGCAGATTCACAGAAAACAGTGGCATCAGCCATCCCATTAAAGACTTTTTTGGCCTGGCCGAACATCACATTACCCGGTACTAGGCTGGAAGTCCTACAGGCTACCGGCGGTGCGGGTTTTCAATCCGAAAACAGTGTTGATCTTGTCCGGAAATCATCAATTCCTTTCTTATTATTGTGAATTTCAATATTTTATCTGAATCCAGTTGACATACAAATCTTCTCTTCATATACTCCCGCAGCAAAAAAATGACGTCTTGTATTTC
>PHBN01000141.1 GCA_002840635.1 Deltaproteobacteria bacterium HGW-Deltaproteobacteria-1 | reverse complement strand
TCTTCCAAACAATATTGATTTTTTCAAATGACGAGTCAATGATGTTCATTTTTGTTTATCCGATTTCTTTTCCCTGTCCCAGGAATCGTAGGCTGAAATGATATCAGCAACCAGGGGATGACGGACGACGTCCACCTGTGAAAAATGAACAATACGGACAGTATCGAGCTTCTTCAGGATTTTTTCCGCCTCAATCAAACCTGATGATTTTTCAGAAGGCAAGTCGATTTGAGTAATGTCGCCTGTCACAACGGCTTTTGAGTTGAACCCCAGCCGCGTTAAAAACATTTTCATTTGTTCGGAAGTGGTATTCTGGGCTTCATCCAGAATAATGAACGAATCATTCAGAGTCCTGCCGCGCATGAATGCCAGAGGCGCGACTTCTATCAATCCCTTGCTGATGAGCGCACCGGCTTTTTCCATGTCCACCATGTCATAGAGCGCATCATACAAAGGGCGCAGGTAAGGATTGACCTTTTCGGCGAGATCCCCAGGCAGAAAACCAAGGCGTTCGCCGGCTTCCACGGCGGGACGGGTTAGAATGATCCGTTGCACCTTTTTATCCAGCAGATGTGATACCGCCATCGCCATGGCCAGATAGGTTTTGCCTGTACCGGCAGGACCGATGGAAAGCACCATGTCCGCTTTTCTCATGGACTCGATATAGTGGCGCTGGGCTATGCTTTTTGGAGTGATAATACGCTTTTTTGAGGATATGAATACGGTATCGAGAAAGATACGGGCCAGATCAAAATGAATGTCTTGAGTTAAAATTCGATGGGCGTAGTCAATATCGGAAGAATGAATCAGCCATCCTTTTTCCATAATCCCGTAAAGCTGTTTGAGCAGAAGTGAGATCTTTTCGACGGCGGCTTCATCATCACCGCTGATGGAAAGATGATTGCCCCAGGGCTTGACCTTGACCTGCTCGAGCTTTTCGAGAAATTTAAGGTGCTTGTCGTGCTCACCGCAGAGATTCTTCAGGATGTTCGAATCAGCGAATGATAATTTCTCTGCCCGGATGGCGGTTTTAGTTGCTTTAATCAAAAAGTCAGCCTCAAAAATGTTAATATTCACCCAATCCTGCTGCTGGTTATTTCATGAGCAATGCGGGATCGGGGACTTTCCATTCGACGGCGTTTTTCTATCATCATGAAGCATTGAATGCAATACAATTTAAGCCTGCAAAAACAGGTGCGCAAAGACCTTGGCGTTGCCCAGCATGTTGTCAATCGGACAGTTCTCATCAGGCTGATGGGCGTTCATATTTGTTTTTGACCAGACCGCAACCGGATAATCCCTTTTTCGCAGATAGGTGGCAACCGTGCCGGCGCCGACGCCGCCTGCGTGTGCCTCCAGGTGGTATATTTTTTCAATGGCCTTCTGAAGAGCGGTAACAACAGGAGCATCGGCCGGTGTGGGACGTGCGGGCTGGACATACTGCTCATGCCGGATGTCAATCTTTACGAAAAATTTCTTCTCAACTTTCTCAGTAATCTTCCGGATTTTCTTCAAGACATCCTCAAGATCGTATTGAGGAAGCACGCGGCAATCCATATAGAAGACATCTTCGCCCGGGATGGTGTTGATGTTGCCCACATTGGCCTCTTTTTTCGTCGGTTCAAACGTACTGACGGGCGGATCAAAAAGAGGATCCGTCGCATCAAATTCTTTGCGAAGCTTCGTCAGTTTTGTCACCAGATGAGAAGCCGCAGAAAAAGCGTTGTTTCCCAGTTGGGGTTTGCTGCCGTGGCATTGTTTCCCCGTCGTTTTGAAGCGCAGCCAGAGAATGCCTTTTTCCGCAATTTCGATGAGGGAACCTTCCGGATTTCCGGAGTCGGGAACGATGATGAGATCATTTTTGTCGAAAATCTTTTCCGGCAGATCCAGTACGTAATAAAGTCCTTTGCCGCCCGAGGTTTCCTCATCTGCAACGAAGAAGAGGCCGATAGAATGAGCTGGGGAGATTCCTTCATCCAGAAATGCCTTTGCGGCAAAAATCGATGCCACCATGTCCTGCTGGTTGTCTTCCGTACCGCGGCCGAAGATGTGGTTATCCCTGACGTAGGCTTTGTATGGATCGGAACTCCAGAGAGTGAGCTCTCCCGGCGGGACGATATCCAGATGGGTGATGATCCAGATATTGCGGGTTTTATTGATTCCATCAACAGCGGTCAGGAAGTTGGGACGAAGCCCCGCGGATACGCTGCTATCCGGCGCGTCGAAATGACGAAAAGACGTAAAACCCATTTCCACAAGACGCTTCTTCAGCTGCTGAGCTTTTTGCATTTCGCCATCACCGCCATTGACCGGACCGACGGCCGGCACGGCCGTAAGCTCTTTCTGCAGTGCAATCATATCATCGCGATAGGAGTCAATCCTTCGGGATATTTTCTCAAATGCATTTTCGTCAATCATCATTTAAACCCCGGGTCATAGATTTGGCAAGATCAGGACAGGCTGTCCCCATTCTTCGGGCAGTTTGCCGAACTCATCCGTATTGCCCAAAATGAGCATCAGCCTTCTTTTTTCATTCAGGTGCGCGGCCGCGACACGTTTTACATCCTCGCCGGTTACGGCTTCAATTTTTTTCCGATAGCTGATGAGATAATCAGCGGGCAATTTTTCATATTCGATAATCATCTGCTGCGCGGCAATCTGATGAGGCAGTTCAAACGAAAAAATAAAACTGTTGAGGATTGATTTCTTTGCCCATTCCAGTTCATCCGGTTTGATGGAACCGGATGCGGTGTCGCGCAGGATGTCATTGATGAGCTGAAGGGACTGAACGGTCGACGATGTTTTGGTAAATGCGTACGTCCCGAAGATACCGTAATTGGACCGCGCACGGTAGAAGCTGCCGGCGCTGTATGCCAGGCCTTCATGATTTCGCACCGCGCTGAAGATCCGCGAGCGAAATCCGCCGCTGCCTATAATAAAATCAAGCACCGAGAAGGCGTAATAGTCCGGATCGTTTTTACTGACTGTGAATTCCCCGCTGACC
This sequence comes from Deltaproteobacteria bacterium HGW-Deltaproteobacteria-1, assembly GCA_002840635.1. Classification (GTDB taxonomy): domain Bacteria; phylum Desulfobacterota; class Syntrophia; order Syntrophales; family Smithellaceae; genus UBA8904. The sequence continues at coordinate 7,284 of PHBN01000141.1, read as the reverse complement.
ACGGTTGATTGGGGAAGCTGTTTTTTAATATAGAAAACACCATGGTTTGTTTTTTTCGGCGGCGGCGCCGGATCCACGGCATGCCGGGCTTGTCCCCAACTGCCAAAGTATTGCATGATTTTCTTTACGGCTTCTTCTTTGGAGATGTCACCGGTTACCGCAATCATCATGTTGGACGGGAAAAAGATTATCCGCTGTTCTGCGCAGCTCTTCCTTCTTCAATGCAAGGGCCAGCCGGATTTTCTTTTCTTCAAACGCGGGCGTTCGGATAATCTGTGACAGCAAGTCCAGAGAGGCATCCAGATCATCCTTTAAAAAAGAAAACTCAACAGAGGCTGAATCAAGCGACATGGAAAGGGAAGGCGACGCGGCAAGCTTATCCAGACGCTCATCGATTTCAAGACTGGAGAATTTTTCCGTTCCGCCTGTTCTCATAACATACGCGGTCAGCTCGGCCAGGCCTTCTTTCCCCTGGGGATCATACATCGAGCCGGTCCTAACCATGGCCGATATGGAAACCAGAGGCAGTTCGCGGTCCTGCAGGTAAAATAATATCATGCCGTTTTCAAGTTCGACACGCTCGGCCTGCGGTATGTGAAATTCAAGCCGGGGGTAATTTATTTTGTCAGGGGAAGTCAATGGTTCGGCTGCCATGGAAAGGGAGGTGAGAATTCCGCAATCAAGGAACATCAGCAATGCAATGATAAAGCAGGTCAGTGGTCCCGTAAGAATATGACCATGCCTGATAACGAACAATTTTTTAAGAGGTTCCATCGTCCTTGTATAGCAGATCTGGGGGAAACTGCGTACTGGCGAATGTAAAAATAAATAAGTGGCAATAACGTTCATCAAATTACTTTTCATTTTTACCTTCGTTTGTTTTTTTATTTATTCCTCTGTTCAGAACTGCAATGGTACGGTTTTCCGCGGACAGATATTTTGCCGCCGTCGCCTGAATATCCGCGGCCGTTAATTTATCAATGATTGAAAGATAATTGGAAAAATACCGGTAATCGCCGTGTAACAGCTCATGATATGATAAAATGGAAGCAAGGTCGGAATTGGAATCCAGACTCTTGATATAATCCATTTTCAGTTGTTTTTTTGCCTTGGCCAGTTCCTCATCGGGAACAGGAATGTTTTTGATGTTTTCCAGCTCCTGCAAAATGGCATCCCGAAGTTCATCATTTGTGTGCGGTTGACGCGGACGGGCAAAAATAGTGAACAGATTCGGATACCGCGCGGCGGGTGTTCCGTTGTTGACGCTGATACTTTCGGCAATTTGCAGTTTTAAGACCAGGCTGGAATACAAGCGGCTGGTCCTGCCTTTGCTCAAAATCGTCTCGAGCAGGTCAAAAACATAATCCTCATGAGACGGAGCGGTCGGTTTGTGATACCCGATAATGATCGAGGGACTTGCGTCAAATAATACCTCAACCGTCCGTTCCCCGGTCTGCGGGGGCTCAACAGGAATGGATGGAGGTTTGTGAAAGCCCCTGGGGATCCGTCCGAAATATTTGCTGATTAACTTTATTGTTTTTTGCGGATTGATATCGCCCACCACTGCAATAACCATCTGTTCCGGCGACAGATATTTTTGATGAATTTGCCGGATTGCCGTCTGGTTTAAACGGCCGATATCCTGTTGCAAACCGATAACGGGTAAACCGTATGGATGGACCTTGTATGCCTCCTTCATGAAAGATTCGTAAAGTTTACCGTCAGGGCTGGTTTCCACGCGCTGGCGTCTTTCCTCCAGAATAACATCTCGTTCTGTATAGAATTCTCGGAATACCGGGTTGATCAGACGTTCTGATTCAATACGTGCCCACAGTTCAATTTTGTTGGAAGGCAGACTGATGAAATAGGTTGTAATATCCTGGCCGGTGGAAGCGTTCATGTTCTGTCCGCCGTTTTCCGTGTAAAGCCTGTCGATCTCATTGGGGGTGTAATACTTTCTGTGTTCATCCTGCAATTTTTTAAGCTTAGCGGCAAGCGACGCAATGCGTTTTTGATCGGCCCTGTCGCCTCTCATCCGCTCGTCGTCCAGAGCCTGCCCGGTCTGTTCGATCTGCAAAAGAAGTTTCTTTTCTTTTGCGAAATTTTTCGTGCCGATGGTCGGTGTTCCCTTAAACATCATGTGTTCAAGGAAATGCGCGGCGCCGGTCCGTCCTGCCGTTTCGTCTACGGCACCTACGCGATAGCGGATGTAGAGAGAAACCGTCGGACTGAATTTGCGCTCCAGCATCAGAACCGTAAGTCCGTTGTCCAGCCTGGTTTTGATAACCTTTTTGTCCAGGTCAATTGCATGAGCCATGCAGGCCATCTGCAGAAAAATGATCAGGGCAAGCGGCAGATATAATTTATTTCGTGTCAGCATGGTTTGTCTCATCGTCAGCCTTTCCGGGGAAAAAGCGAAAAAAAGCATAAAGGATACCCACTATGCAAAATAATATAATGAACGAGGCCGAAAAGAGCGTCATGACAAATTCCAGGGGGTTTTTCATTTTAAATGATCCCGCAAGGAGATTGATGCCGAACATCAGGAAAAAGAGCGACAGCAAAAGAACAACGATATTTTTAATTCTGATTAGCATACTCATTCCACGGCACCTGCTTCTTTCGGCAGCATTTTCAGTTTGGCTTTGATCCTGCTGTAAACATCATAACTGAAATCGTCATTTCGGCAGCATAAAAGCGAGTTGTTATGATATAGGGGTTCGCTCTCAATGTCAAATGGGGAAGCAGCAACAGCATCGGGCCACATTTTTGTGCCGGGAATCGGGGAATATTCTGCCAGCACGGGCTTTGCGCCGCATTGTAAAACAAAATCAATACTATGCATGACATCCGCTGTTTTTTGACCCGGTATGCCGCACAATAGGTATATCCCGATGTCTTCCTGCTTGTAGCCTGCGTTTTTCAAATGAATGACTGCATCACGCAGTTCTTCATTTTGGACCTTGCCGCCGGTTTCCTTCTGCAGTTGAAAATCGGCGGTTTCAAAACCAAAACGAATCGTTTTAAATCCGGAATCATAGAGAATTTTGCTTAATTCAGCGTCGATTTCCCTTACGTGCAGGCCGTTGGGGCAGTGAAAACGGCAGGACAGCTTCCTTCTTTTTACTTCATCAAGCAGGGGGACAATCATGTTGGCGGAATCAACCAGCAGGGCGTCATCGTAAAAACTGAAATCGGTCACACCAAAGTTCTTATGCCAGTGTTCGATTTCATCGACTACACGAATTGGATCACGCCGGATAAAGTTCTTTTGCAGAACATGCGATGAACAGTAGCTGCAGTGGTATGGACATCCGATTGATGTAATCAGCGCCACCTGGTCGATTTTGCGAATCAGATCAAATGCCGGATAGGGCAGGGCGTCCAGATTGTCTTCGTCCGGTTCAAAAATGACGTCTTCATTAAGAAGATGCCGGAGCAATTGAAGGATCTGTTTTTCGCCTCGCCCGCACACCACATGATCGGCGCCGGAATGATTCACGGCATGATCGTGGCAAAGAGTGGCATATTTGCCGCCCAGCATGACGGGAACGCCCGGAAGCGACTCTTTGATAATTCTAATGGCGTCAAAAACCCCTGGATACCAGTAGGTCATCATGGAGGTTACCAGCACCACGTCAGTGTCGTGATACTGAGACAATTCGGCGCGGAACACATCCGGGTCAATGCCGTAGCGGCAGTAATTGCGAGGCATGATCTGGAGGCAGTCCGGTTTGTCGATCACCTGACGGAAAAAGCGGCCGTGGCCGTATGCGTGGCGTCGCGGCGTTTTGCCGCTTTTTTTCGCCATGAGCGTAGAGTGCGGATCCAGGCAGTCGATATAGGAAACGCGATGGTTATTGGTACGCAGCAGACTGCCCAGATAGAGAAGTCCCAGAGGCTTCAGCCAGAAATCATACGCCGCGAAATCATAAATCCAGGGATTGATCAACAGGATGTTTTTGCTCATTGCTGCGGCTTTTAGCATACAAGTAAACTAATTTCAAAACATTCGATATGTATATAAAAATAATAAGGGAAACGCCCGCTGGTTCAGTCTCGTTGATCAAATTTAAAAAAATCATTCTGTGACGATATGATCACTTCGACATGCTCAGTGACCTTAAAATAATTGAGATGATGGCTGAGCATGCCGAAGCCCGCTGATTCAGTTGTCTTGGCTGAACCAGTTGGTTTGTATGTTTAAACTCAAATCGCGGATTCATGAATCCGCGAGGGAAACTCTAGCACGCCTGAGAATGAGCATAATATTTTCATTTGAGAAAGAGCTTGAAGACTCGAACAATTGTTGCTAACATGCCCAATCTTTTAAATGGGATGCTTCATGCGTGCAGTGATTCAAAGAGTTGACCGGGCCTCAGTCAGCATAAATTCTCAATTATTTTCAGCAATTGATCAGGGTTTATTGGTATTGCTGGGTGTGGAGAAAGACGACTCCGAGAAAGACGCGAACTACATTCTGGAAAAAACGATCAACCTGCGCATTTTTGAAGACGAACAGGGTAAAATGAACCTGTCCCTCATGGATATAGCGGGTGAAATGATGGTCGTTTCGCAGTTTACCCTGATGGGAGATTGTGTCAAGGGACGCAGGCCATCCTTTATCCGAGCAGAAGAACCGGTCAGGGCAAACGAGCTTTACGAATATTTTGTTTCCCAGGCCGCCCCGAAAGTCAAGAAGCTGGCCACTGGCAAGTTTCAGGAAATGATGCAGATTGAATTGATCAACAACGGTCCGGTAACCATATTGCTGGACAGCAGAAAAACGTTTTAGTACATGCTTGAAAGTGACATTAAAATAGACAAAGAAGGAATCTGGTACTATCGCGGAGCGCACATGTTCCGCAAAGACATCCTGTGTATTTTCTTTGAAAATTTAAATTTGGATGATTGCGGCCGGTACTTTGTTCAGCTTAACCAGGAGATCTGTTATTTGGACGTTGAAGATACCGCTTTTGTCATTTCCGCTGTTTATAAAACAGAAAATTCAGATGGCGGCCATGAACAGATTGAAATCGTTTTAAACGACGACAGCAGAGAAACACTGGACTTGACCACACTGGCCGTAGGCAAAGACAATGTCATGTATTGCCGGATCAAAGAGGGGAAATTTCCCGCCCGGTTCAGCCGGAAGAGTTATTATCAACTGGCACAGTGCATCCAAGAGTTATTATCAACTGGCACAGTGCATCCGTCAGGATGATGCCGAAGATAACTTTTATATATGTTTGAATAACCAGAAATTTATGATCCGCAACCAATAGTTCAATTCAATTTTAACGGAGGGTATCATGCTAGATGATGTCGTGAAAGAATCGTTGACTTTTGATGATCTGCTTTTAGTGCCGGCGGCTTCCAGTATTCTGCCGCGTGATGTTGATCCGGCCACGCTTCTGACAAAAATTATCCCCCTGAACATCCCGATTGTGTCCGCAGCAATGGATACGGTGACCGAGTCGCGTACCGCGATCTGCATGGCCCAGGAGGGCGGCATCGGCATCATCCACCGGAATATGAGCATCGAACGCCAGGCTATCGAGGTGGACAGGGTGAAGAAATCGGAAAGCGGCATGGTTGTCGATCCCATCACGATTGAACCCGAACGCAAAGTCAGCGACGCCCTGGCTTTGATGCATCAATACTCTATTTCCGGTGTGCCCGTTGTCAAAAACGAAAAACTGGTCGGCATTCTGACCAACAGGGATCTGCGTTTTGAAGAAAATCTTGATCAACCGGTCTCCAACGTCATGACGAAGGATAATCTGGTCACTGTAAAATCCAATATCACGCTCGAAGAATCCAAAAAACTGCTGCACAGGCACCGCATTGAAAAGCTGCTGGTCGTGGACGACGAATACCGCCTCAAGGGTCTCATTACCATCAAGGACATTGAGAAAATAAAACGTTATCCCAACGCCTGCAAAGATTCCATGGGCAGGTTGCGCGTCGGGGCGGCAGTAGGGATCATCGACCGCGAACCGCGTATTGAAGCGTTACTGGCGGCCGGTGCAGACGTTATTGCAATTGATACGTCTCACGGACATTCGACGGGTGTCATTGATGCCATTAAATCAACAAAGAAAACTTTTCCGAAGTGCCAGCTGATTGCCGGAAATGTGGCAACATCGGAAGGCGCCAAGGCGCTCATCGAAGCAGGGGTGGATGCGGTGAAAATCGGTGTGGGTCCCGGTTCCATCTGCACCACACGCATTATCGCCGGTGTAGGCGTAGCACAGATGTCGCAAAATCGCTTCCAAACACGGCATCCCCATCATTGCCGACGGCGGCATCAAGTATTCCGGGGATATTGTAAAAGCCATCGGATGCGGCGCGAATGCCGTCATGATCGGCGGTCTGTTTGCCGGAACCGAGGAAAGCCCCGGAGAAACGATTTTATTCCAGGGTCGCAGTTATAAAGTATACCGCGGCATGGGTTCGCTCGAAGCGATGAAAATGGGGAGCCGGGACCGTTATTACCAGGACGACATAGATGCCCCGTCAAAGACGGTTCCCGAAGGGATTGAGGGTAGGGTACCCTTTCGCGGATCGCTTTCTTCCAGTATTGTTCAGCTAATGGGAGGATTACAGGCCGGCATGGGCTACGTGGGCTGCAAAACGATCCCCGAGCTGATTGAAAAATCGCGCTTTGTTCGCATTACTTCCGCCGGATTAAGGGAAAGCCACGTTCATGATGTCATCATCACCAAAGAAGCGCCGAACTACTGGATTGATTAGTCAGAAATGAAGCACGCAAATTTTGTTCATCTTCACGTTCATACACAATACAGCCTTCTCGACGGCATGATCCGCCTCGATGACCTCTTTAAAAAGGCCAAAGAATTCATGATGCCGGCCATAGCCATCACGGACCACGGCAACATGTTCGGAGCGATTGATTTTTATAAACAGGCCTATGCCAACGGTATCAAACCGATTATTGGTTGTGAGCTTTATGTTTCACCCCGGAGCCGTTTTGACAAGACCACATCCACAATAGGGGAAGCCACACGGCATTTAGTTGTTCTTGTTAAAAATATGCAGGGTTACAAAAACCTGATGAAGCTGACTTCGGCTGCCCATATCGAAGGATTTTACTACCGTCCCCGTGTGGACAAGGGATTGCTCAAAGAGTGCTCCGAAGGACTGATCGCATCAAGCGCCTGCCTGCACGGCGAAATAGCCTCTCATATTGTCCGCGGCAATATGGATGAAGCCAGGAAAGCCGCGATGGAATACCGGAACATCTTCGGTGAAGACAATTTC
>PHBN01000506.1 GCA_002840635.1 Deltaproteobacteria bacterium HGW-Deltaproteobacteria-1 | reverse complement strand
AAACTGGTCGAGTTTGATTCGTCCCAAACGTGTTGACGTTGATGAAGCAACTCATACACGATTATATGGGGAATTTACAATTCAGCCGCTGGAAAGAGGTTTTGGAATAACACTGGGCAATGCGTTAAGAAGAGTGCTTCTGTCTTCCATTCAGGGAGCTGCGATTACTTCCATTAAAATTGACGGCGTTTTACACGAATTTTCTACGATTCCCGGAATCAAGGAAGATATTACGGATGTTATTTTAAATCTGAAGGGTGTTCGATTTAAACTGGGGGTGGCGGATACCAAAGTCGTACGGTTGAATGTGGTCAACGCGGGTGTCATTACTGCGGGAGACATCATTACTGACGGCACGATTGAAGTGTTGAATCCTGAGCACTACATTGCAACCATGTCGGGCAGCGGCTCCTTTAAGGCCGAAATGGTTGTGAGAATGGGAAAAGGCTACGCCCCTGCTAAAAAAGAACTTGAACCCGACCAGCCTGAAGGAACGATTAACATTGACGCAATGTTTTCTCCGATTAAGAAGGTAAACTATGTGGTATCGCACGCTCGTGTCGGCCAGATTACAGATTATGACAAGCTGGTTATGGAAGTCTGGACGGACGGCAGTTTGAATCCTGGCGATGCCATTGCCTATGCAGCCAAAATATTGAAACAGCAGCTGGATGTTTTCATTAATTTTGAAGAAGTCGAAGAAGAAATTGTGCCGGAAAAAGAAGATGAAAAAGCAAACGTCAACGAAATTTTGACGAGATCTGTTGAAGATCTGGAGCTTTCCGTCCGTTCCGCCAATTGCCTTAAAAACGCCGGCATAAACACAATTGGTGAACTGGTGCAAAAAACAGAAGCGGATATGCTGAAAACAAAGAATTTCGGACGCAAGTCTCTTTCCGAGATCAAAGACATCCTGAACGAATACGGTCTTGTTTTCGGTATGAAACTGGATAATTAATTCGTAAGGGATTTTGATATAACTCGAAAGAAACAGCATCAGGGCAGGATTTGACAGTCAGGAAAGGAAACGTAAGCAATGTATCATGTCCAGCCATCGGGAAGCCATGTTTCGCAATATGGTGACATCGATTATAAAACATGAAAGTATCCGGACGACGGATACAATGGCTAAAGAAGTGCGTAAGCTGGCAGACAGAATGATTACGCTGGGTAAAAGAGGAGACCTGCACGCGCGGCGACAGGCATTATCCATTGTGCGGGACAAAGAAATGGTCGCCAAACTTTTTGGCGAATTGACCGAACGATTCCGGAATCGCGCAGGTGGTTATACGCGTATTGTCAAAGTCGGCTACCGCTTCGGCGACAACGCGCCTGTTTCCATCCTTCAGTATATTCCTGATGAGAAAAAGAAAGAAAAAGCAAAACCGAAAAGAAAAGCAAAAGAAAAGAAAGAAGAATAGTTCATTATAATGAACAGCAAAAAGGCAGGGCACAGACCCTGCCTTTTTTAGCTCCAGAAAAGAAGTACATCATTGTTCAAGAGGGTTATTCAGGAAACTCGCCATCAGAATATTGAAAAATTATTCTACAATTTAATGCTTCGGAACAAACCCCTGCCTCATCGCGCATTATTTTTCAATTCATAATCGTTTCGTCATCATTTTGTAACAAAAAAACTTTATGGTCTCTTCCAGTGATATTTAAGGGATGAGCTTTTGATAAGCTGACCTTGATGAAAAAAAATATTAGGAGGAAAAGATGAAGAGAATTTGGTTGTTATTATTGTCGCTTGGGCTGATTGCAGCCTTCAGCACGTCAGCGATGGCTGTTGATTTGAAGTTCAGTGGCGAGTATTATGCGGCAGGGATGTATCTGGACAAAACAGACCTTCGCAAAGATCACGGTCCGGGTACAGCATTTTATTACCAGAGACTAAGAGTCAAGACGGATTTTATCGTGGCACCCGGTTTGACCCTGATTACGCGTTTTGACGCGATGGAGAGAGCTTGGGGCGCAGCCAGAACCGCGACGGGCACGGCGCTGGCTGCAGACTCTTCCGGAACAATTGCGGAAAATGAAAACATCGCCTTTGACTGG
>PHBN01000505.1 GCA_002840635.1 Deltaproteobacteria bacterium HGW-Deltaproteobacteria-1 | reverse complement strand
CAAAAACAACCTGCTGGTACTGGAAGACAATGCACAGGGCTGCGGAGCCAGCTTTAAAGGCAAAAAGCTTGGCGGCTTCGGTGACATGGGAACCTTCAGCTTTGACTATGTCAAAACGGTTACGACCGGTGAAGGCGGAATGGTGATCACCAATAACCGTGATCTTTACCTCCGTTCAGAATGGTACTCCGATCACGGTCATGATCACAACCCCAATGTCGGCCGCGCGCTCGAAGGCAGAACCATTCTCGGATTCAACTACCGGATGAATGAACTTCAGGGCGCTTTAGGTCTGGCGCAGCTGAGGAAACTGGATTACCTCATCGGCGAGCAGAAGAAGAACAAGAAGGTCATTATGGATACACTTGCCGCCATACCCGGCGTGGGATTCCGCGCCAAGCAGGATCCCGAGGGGGATTCCGCGACTTTTCTGGCATTCAATTTGCCCGAAGAGCAGAGGGCGCTCAAATTCCAGAAACTGCTGGCCGCCGAAGGCGTCGATACAACCTGCTACAAAAATAACCTGTGGCACTATGTTCCCAACTGGGAGCATTTTCTGGCGTTTTCAACAGCCAATTCCAAAAAGCATCCATTCACCGATCCACTGTATAAGGGCAAGGTTCAGTATTCGAGAGAAAATATTCCCTACGCGGAAGATATCCTGGGGCGGACACTGGTGATGGGAATTTCCGTCAAGATGAGCACCGAAAAACTTGACACCATCAGAAAAGCCATCGAAAAGGCCGCAAAGAATAGCTAAAAACATTTTTGCAGATTCTGTGGACTGTCGGGACCTGTAACAATTTTACGTTGAAAAAATCCGTGTCCGATTTATCAGACACGGATTTTTCATGCACGTGATTGCGGACTTATTGGCTGAAATATATTTGACACTCCCGTTAGTCAACCTTATACTTTATCGCAGCACTGAACAAATTTCATGTCTTTCAGGAGTCTTATGCAGAAAATCTATCGTTATGAATTCACGGTACCGGAAGAGGCAGAGGATACCTGCGCTGGATGCAGGATGCCGCGATGAAGCACTCAGAAACGGCCGGATGCACGCAGGCGACAAACGCCGCCGGTGCCACCTGGGTGGTGCGCACGCACAAAATTGAATATTTCAAGCCTGCATTTGCCGGTGACAGGATTGTGGTGGCAACCTGGGTTGCCGATTTCCGCCGCGTGCAGTCGCTACGCAAGTACAAGATCATGCGTCCCGCAGACGAGGCGGTGCTGGCGGAGGGAGAAACCAACTGGGTTTTCGTGGATGCCCAAAAAGGCACCCTGCGTTCCATCCCGAAAGAGGTTAAGGAAACCTTTGAACCGTTGCCGAAAGAGATACAGGTGGATATCACCGAATCTTAATATTGAATTATGTTTTATCCTGATTAAAACACAGTTATGAAATCATGGTCTGCAACCGGGCAAAACCCGCGTAGGCAAAGTAGCCGGCAAACACTACCAGAAAAACAGCACAACAGGCAATCAGGCCGCGATAAAGACGATCCGTCAGAAACTGCCGTCCCCCGGAGACGGCAGCCGAGATGAATGAATACCAGATCAGGTCCGCCAGGATATGTCCGGCAAAGAAAAAAGCTATGCCCCAGACGCCAAACTGCCATGAATAAAGAATATACCCC
>PHBN01000504.1 GCA_002840635.1 Deltaproteobacteria bacterium HGW-Deltaproteobacteria-1 | reverse complement strand
GAAACGTTTGATGCCTTTATCCCGGCAGATGCGATAGCCCTCAAAGAGCTGGTCGCGCGTAAATCCGTACTTGGATTCTTCAGGGTGGCCGATGATCACATTGCCTTTCTTAAGTGGGCCGGGGTTGTAACGGAAACAGATCATGTCTGGAAGGCCTGCGTTTTTTTCCAGGTATGCGATATGAGAAAAGTCGTCCAGATTGATCGTAGCTTTCAGCTTTCTGGCTTTAACAAAATCTTCGGCCGGAGTGTCATTGGAGGAAAACATGATTTCTTCCCCGACAATACCGGTCTTTTGAGACATTATCAGCTCTGAAAGGGAGCTGCAATCTGCACCGAAGCCCTCTTTTTGAAGAATTTTCATGATGTATGGATTGGGACAGGCCTTGACAGCGTAGTATTCTTTGAACCCCTTATTCCAGGCAAAGGCTTTTTTGAAGTCGCGCGCATTCTTCCGGATGGCTTTTTCATCATATATATGGAAGGGAGTCGGATATTTTTCAATGATGGCGTCCATCTGTTTTTTTGTAAAGGGCAGTCTTTTTTCCGGCATACATTTGTCTCCCGCATTCAATTTGTCATGAACATTTACGGTAAAACCATGAATTTATCAATGGTATTTTTAAATGACCGAAAGCATATTTTATTGGAAAAAATAATGAACGGAAAAGTAAATGGCGGCGGAGATGACGGCGGAGATTGGTATGGTTAAAAGCCAGGCCCAAACGATATTACCAGCAACGCCCCAGCGGACTGCTGAAAGTCTTTTAGTGGCACCGACACCGACAATGGCGCCGGTGATAGTGTGAGTGGTGCTGACCGGAATGCCCGCCACAGTTGCACCGATGATTGAACAGGCTGCAGCTGTTTCAGCGCTGAAACCGCCGATGGGCTCAAGCTTGGTTATTTTGGTTCCCATTGTTTTCACGATTCGCCACCCGCCAAACATGGTGCCCAGAGAAATCATCGAATAGCAGGCGATAATGACCCAGACGGGAATATGAAAGGTATTGCCAAGCAAGCCTTTGCTGAAAAGCGCCATGGCGATGATCCCCATGGTTTTTTGCGCATCATTCATACCGTGAGATAACGAATAAACCGCTGCGGATAA
>PHBN01000503.1 GCA_002840635.1 Deltaproteobacteria bacterium HGW-Deltaproteobacteria-1 | reverse complement strand
ACGCGCCATTCATTTTAAAAGCGACCTGCCGACAAAACTTTTCCTCACAGCCAATTGCGCCGCCTTTCCCGAGAATCTCATTGAGGCGGAATTATTCGGTTCCGAAAAAGGCGCCTTTACAGGGGCAAGTTCCACGCGCAAGGGTATTTTCGAACTGGCTGAGGGAGGGACCCTGATGCTGGACGAAATCGGCTCCATGCCGATCCATCTTCAATCCAAGCTGCTGGGTGTTCTGGAGGATAAAAAAATCAGGCGTATCGGCAGTGAAACCGTGAAACCGATCAACGTGCGCATCATCGCAGCCGCCAACAATGACCTGGAAGCAGCCATCAGGGAAAAAACGTTTCGCAACGATCTCTACTACCGTCTCAGCGTCATTCGAATCCATATCCCGCCGCTTCGCGAAAGAAAAAATGACATTCCCAAACTTTGTGAATATTTCATTGGAAAAATGTCCCGGGATGCCAGTATCCGCCTGAGCGATTCGGAAATGGGCAAACTGATGGAATATGAATGGCCGGGCAATGTGCGTGAATTGAAAAACGTCATTGAGCGATCCCTGATCATACAGCGCGGACAGACTCTCAAGCCTTCGCTGCTTTTGAGAAACAATATGACATCTTATGCGCACGCAGCTCCAGCCGTACCGGACGATGAAGAAATATTGCCACTTGAAACCACTGAAAAAAACTGCATCAGCCAGGCGCTGAAAAAATTTAACGGCAATTATTCGCAATCCGCTAAAGCGCTGGGCATCTCCCTTTCCACGCTGAAAAGAAAAGTTAAATCCTATAACCTTTAAAGTCCTCCCGCAAAACAGATTCCGGGGTCAAAATGAATCATTCAGCCTGACTTGCCTTTTGTGTCTGCATCCCTTTTTATCACCGTAACTGCCTATTATCAATAAACATTATATATTTATTTTGTTTCGGCACATCCCTTGCTAAATAACGACAGAGATCGTTTCTTAAAGTTGACGGCAAGGAACCGCTTGATGTCTAAAACAGGTACGTTTATAAAAAAATCGCTGAAGGAAGAAATATCCGAAGCGCCTCAGGTTGAGGAACTGTTAAAAAATCTTGAATTTCACAAGTCGATCCAGCGCATTACC
>PHBN01000502.1 GCA_002840635.1 Deltaproteobacteria bacterium HGW-Deltaproteobacteria-1 | reverse complement strand
TTTAAGCAAATTTTTACCGGCGAATATTTTTTCTACCTGATCCGCACGTTCAACCGTAAATCCGATATTGATCCACTGGTTTTTCAGTTTGGCAAAGAAGACCCGGTCCCGCTTGGGGCGACCATTGTCCCTTGGATACCAGATTTTAAAGTTTCCGGTTCCGTGCAGCCGCCACTTTCCGTTCCAGATGGTCAATGGTCGGACCACGATCTTTTCAATATCGGCCAGCCGGACTGTTTTTTCTTTCATGGTGGGAAAGTAATAATCATTAAAAATGATTGTATCATCGCTTATGGAAATGAGGCTGTCTGAGTAGGTAAAACCGGTCTTCATTTTTTTCTCCGGCAACTCATGGTTAGAACATTGCTTTACCGAGCTGATATTACGATCAAGATATAATTCAGCAAGCCTTATTATTCAAGCCGAATAAACATCAAACATGGATTTTACCTCAATAGAGCAGACAAAATTGCCGCCGGATATGCCGCCTTGACATAAAGAGATATTTCAGCAATGATTATTTATTAACAGATCGGCAATAGCAGCGGATCTCCCTGATTTCAGGATGTTTATGGCCAAACTCACATTAGAAGAATGGATCGCGCGTTTAAAGAAAAACAAAAGCTTCAAAGCTAACGCGGCGGCAATTGTGGAAATTCCGGCAAAGCAAGGCGACTGGGAAGACTATCCCTCGTGGGTAAGTCAACGACTTCTTTCGGTTTTGCAGGCGCGTGGGATGGAAAAACTTTACAAGCATCAGGCCCAGGCCGTGCGTTTCATCCGCAATGGTCAGGATGTCGTGCTGGTGACGCCGACGGCCAGCGGTAAAACGCTGTGCTACAATCTGCCTGTGCTGCAAAGCATTCTGGACGAACCGGAAACGCGCGCCCTGTATCTTTTTCCCACCAAGGCGCTGGCGCAGGACCAGATGCATGAAGCGCACAGCCTGATCACCGACTTGCAGGCCGACATCAAAACCTTCACCTACGACGGCGACACCCCCGACGACGCGCGCCAGGCCATCCGCCGGCAGGGACACATTGTTGTCACCAATCCCGACATGCTGCACGCGGGCATTCTGCCGCATCACACCAAGTGGCAGAAGCTTTTCATG
>PHBN01000140.1:4728-8974 GCA_002840635.1 Deltaproteobacteria bacterium HGW-Deltaproteobacteria-1 | reverse complement strand
TCAATTTCCTCGGCATGTTCAGAATGTCTGAAGGGACGGAAACTTTCCCGATGTCATGGATAATGCCGGCCATCCGCAGGCCTTCGATCAGCTCCGGGGAAAGCCCCATCTCTTCGGCTATGGTAGCGGCAAGATCGGCCACGCGGCGCTGATGTCCGGCTGTGTAAGGATCTTTCGATTCAACGAGCGAGGCAATCGCCTGAACGGTACCTACCAGGGCTTTCCTCAGTTTTTCAACGCTGTTTTTCCGATCCGTGATGTCTGTAACCAGTCCCTCGAGATACAGTATTTTCCCCTTTTCATCACGGACAGCCCTCATGGTCCGGTATACCCAGATCGTACATCCGTCTTTTCTTTTCCACTGAACTTCAGCGTCTTTCACGGAACCCTCACGATCCAGGAATTCCAGTGTTTTGCTGCGTTCTTCCGGATGGACATAAAGTTGGCCGGGAATATCGGTGACGCCTTCGATCAGTTCCTCGGGTGAATCGTATCCAAGTATCCGTGCCATGGCCTGATTGGCCAGTGCGAATCTCCCTTCAGGAGTTGTCTGGTAAATCCCTTCCTGGGCATTGTCAAAAATGCTCCGGTAGTTCTCCTCCATACGCTTGCGCTCAGTCGTGTCAAGGGAAACATTGGCAAAATAACGGGGTGCGCCGCTGAAAGGATTTATGATGGCGTAGATCATTGCATATACGTCCATCCGTTTTCCTGTTTTCAGGTTACGGTACTGCAGATCACCCTCCCAGGACCCGCCCTTCCTGAGAATGGATAATACCTCTGCCCTGACCATTGGCTGCAGGTTATCGGGGATAATATCCATGATCGTTTTTTCAGCCACACGTGCCGGTTCTATGCCCAGCATCCTGCAGCCTGTTTCGTTGAGAAAAACCATATTTCCTTCGGGATCGGTCAGACTGACCACCTCGTTGCTGTGTTTGACAATGGATGCCAGTTTCTGCATCTCTTCTTCGGCTTCCTTGCGTTCGGTGATATCTCTCGACACGACCAGTATCCCGTCAGGTTTACAATCCCCGTCGCGCAAGAATGAAAGGCTGACCTCCACCCAGACAATTGAACCGTCCTTTTTGTAATATTCCAGTTCAAGCATGCGAATGATATTTGAATCATTCGAACCACCGGCCTCGCGTTCCATCGCATTTTCAAACACAGTCTGAACGAGGCCCAGGGATTCAGGCGTCAGAACCTGATCAAGGGTCTGGTGCATGGCCTCTGCTACAGTAAATCCGCGCAGCCTCATGACAGCCGGACTGATATAGGTAAAGCGCATATTCAGATCAAGAATCATGATCAGGTCAGCCGTGTTTTCCGCAATCAGACGGTATTTTTTTTCGCTCTCCCGCAAAGCCGCCTCTGACTGCCTGCGGTTTGAGTCAGAATGTTCAATTTCCTCGATTCTCTGTTTTAACTGGGAATTCTCTTGAAGGATTTCCTGGTATTTTCCGGACGAATTAGGCATCTGATGCACCATGGCTGCTGAACGTGCCACTTGGAAACCGAAAGGGTTGGGTTAAGTGGGTAACGTATTTAATTTTGTAAAAAATTACCGGGTGCTCATGGAAATGTCAAGAGGAATATGACCGGCGGAATGCCTCAAATAAAGTGTTGCCCCAAAGGGATGATAGCTGAAATCAACTGTCTTGTAAAATTCTTCAATATATTCTAGGCTGCCGTATATAAAGGATAGGGTGATGTCGTACTCGCTGTCATTTGAAAGCAGATTTCAGACATCTTGAAAAACGGGAAATATTGATGCAGGATTTTTCATCAAAACAACAAATCACAAATAAACCAATGAAAGGAATCAACATGAAACATTTTTATTCAGTCATTTTGTTGCCGATGCTGGTTGTACTTACGCTTGCGGGCTGCGCGCTGAACTCATTTGCCCCAGCGACATCTTCAAAGGCGGGATCTCCTCCGGGCGTGGCATCTCCAAATGCAGAATCAACGGCTGGTAAGGCGATCATACCGGACAGCAAGGAATGGGAACCTCTCGGGAAAACCCGCACGGGTGATTGTCACTATAAAGTGACAAGTACAGATAATGCATCCAATATTGTAACTGTCTCGACCTATAAAATTGTAAACGATTACTACAAAAAAAGTATGATCGAAAAATTTCAGAAAACCCATCCCGAACTATCGAAAAAATATGAAAACCTGGACCACAATATCAGGGTTGATGAAATCGATTGCAAGAATAAACGATACAGAATGAAAGAAATTGTGGATTATGACGACAAGGGACAGATTTTGCAGGTCAGTCCCCATAACAATCCGGAATGGCAGAAAATTCCAATCCTCACCGGACTGGACAAGCTGCGCCAGAAACTTTGTGCACCCGAGATCAAACCAGTTGAACCGAAAATGAAGAAGTCATCTAAAAAGAAGAGGAAGTAAATGCCGCTGTCATTCTGTTATCTTCCCTGCCGGATGATAGCGGGATGACTGATTAACGTAAATTAATAAACCCTTTCATTATCTTTTGCATTTCACCAAAAAAGGAAGTGGCCGCAATGGCTACTTCTTTTTTTTATGCCTTTAAATTTTCTTGACTTGATTTTAGAATTAATTTATTTTGCATACTAAATAAATTTGACGGTGCTTCCATGATCAGTTACCAGGACGTCATTCTGTTTATACTCAGCAAAGCCAATCAAAAAGTGTACGCGACTTTTAAATCAAAAATGCAGCCTTATGGTCTGACACCCATACAGGGATTGGTTCTGCACGCTCTTTACGAAGAAGAAGGGCTTTCAGCCGGAGAACTGGGGAAGCGCTTGAATCTGGACAGCGCTACCCTTTCAGGCGTCCTGGACCGTATGGCAGAAAACGGCTGGCTGGTTAAGAATGTGAAAGAGGACCGGCGTGTGCTGAACATTCAATTAACCGATAAAGCACATCAATGTCGTGATAATTTCATAAATAAAACCGAAGACTTGAACCAGGAAGTTCTTTCAATGTTCGGCATGGAAGAAAGGTTGCTGCTCATCCGGATGTTGAAAGATCTTCGGAGATAAATTGCAGTGTAATATTTAGTATGCAAGATAAAATCATTGGTGAGGGAGGTTTATCCATGCCAGGCAGTTCAGGACGAATAAAAAGCAACAGAAAAACTGATTATCCGCCTACGGATTATGAAAGAATCTTTCATCCCCGGACTCTTGCCATTGTTGGCGTTTCAGCCGAAGAAGGCGGCGCCGGCTTTGGCACCGGTATGCTGAAGTCCACTATGGCCATGGGATTTGAAGGGAAAATATATCCCGTCAACCCCAAAGGCGGCAATATTTCCGGCATGGAAATCTTCAAGCGTGTGGAAGACATCCCGGAAAAAATCGACTTTGCCGTAATTGCCGTGACGGCCCGGCATGTTCCGGAAGCGGTGGAAGCCTGCCGCAAAAAAGGCGCGACAGGAGCGGAGATCCTGTCTTCGGGTTTCGGTGAACTGGGAACCGAAGAAGGCAAGGCGCTGGAAAAGCAGCTTCAGGAAACAGCCACAAGAGGGATCCGGGTGATCGGTCCAAATTGTTTCGGCATTTATTGTCCGGCAAGCGGATTGACCATGCTTCCGGGTCCGGATCTGTCACGCATCAGCGGACCGGTGGCCTTTCTTGCACAGAGCGGCGGCATGGCGATCGATCTCGCGCACGCGGGAAACTACCTGGGCATACGTTTCAGCAAGATGGTGAGTTTCGGCAACGGCGCTGATCTGCGTGAGTCGGAACTGCTGCACTATCTGGCCGATGATCCGGAAACGCAGGTCATATCGATGTACATCGAAGGCATAAAGGATGGCGAAGATTTCTTCCTCGCCATCAAAAAAGCGGCTTCCAAGAAACCGGTGATTGTTTTCAAGGGAGGGCTTTCCATCGCCGGGCAAAGAAGCGTTGCCAGCCATACCGCCTCCATGGGGGGAAGCCGTGTCATCTGGCAGTCCATCCTGAAGCAGGCGGGAGCCATTCAGGTTCATGACTCGGAAGAACTGGCACAGGTCAACCTGGCCTTCTCGCTTCTTCCGAAAAAATCATTCAAAAGCATCTCCATCATCGGCGGCGGCGGAGCGATCGGCGTCACTGCCTGCGACACTGCTGAAAGCTACGGCATTGAAGTGCCGCCGCTTCCCGCCAGACTCCAGGAACGAATCGGGAACCATCTTCCCAAACCGGGATCAAGCGCCATCAACCCTGTTGATGTGGCCAATCCCTATGTTTCGCCGCAGAAC
>PHBN01000140.1:0-4669 GCA_002840635.1 Deltaproteobacteria bacterium HGW-Deltaproteobacteria-1 | reverse complement strand
GAAATCACCCCATATAAGGAACTGGCCCGCGCCGTCCGGGATGTTGTTGATCAAACGGGCAAACCCGTCATCGCGGTCCTCCCCAACCCGAGAAGGGGACCGGATGACATGGACATTACACAACTCATCGCCCTGACCAGGCAGGAATATATTCATCTGGGAATCCCTGTTTTTGATGAACTGCACGACGCCATCCGGGCAATCGATCACATCAACACCTATTATGGAGGAAGGAATAAATGAAAAACGATAAAGCAATGCGCATAATTGAAAAGGCCTTACGTCAGGGGCGCAAAACTCTGTCAGAATACGAGTCCAAACAGGTTCTGACCGCCTATGACATCCCGGTCACCAGAGAAATTCTGGTCAGGGATAAAAACAGTCTGGACAAAGCCATCGATAAAATCGGTTTCCCTCTGGTGATGAAAGGCTGCTCCGCCGATATTGCGCATAAGACGGAAAAGGGATTGATTCACGTCGACATCCGGACGGCGACAGAAGCAAAAAAAGCTTTCCGTGAAATCATGGCCGGGATGGAAGGTTTTGAGGGCGGTGTCTTAATACAGGAAATGATCAAAGGACGGCGTGAACTGGTGATGGGACTGACGCGTGATCCCCAATTCGGCCCTTGTGTGATGTTCGGTCTGGGCGGCATCTTTACGGAAATATTGCGGGACATCTCTTTCCGCCACGCGCCGCTGGACGTGCGGGACGCGCAGGAAATGATGCAGGAGATTCGGGGGCACAAGATTCTCGAAGCCGTGCGCGGCATGGAAGCGGCCGATACAAAACGGCTGACCGGCATGCTGATCAACATCGGCCGCATCGGTTCGGAAATTCCGGAGATTTCGGAAATCGATCTCAACCCCGTGATTCTTTCCGGATCCAATCCGGTTGTAGTGGATGCGCTGGTGATTTTAAAGCAGCCCTCCGTTGGATAAAAACAATAATCCCCCTCAGGTCATTGGATCCTGAGGGGGATCAATATCTTTCCAGATCATGTTTTTTGCGGCGGTTACAGCACCTTCATTCTTCTCTTTGCTTCGTTATAGAGCCTCATCACACACAGGAAGATGGCCAGGAAGAACAAGCCGAACATGAAGTTTGGCGCGGTTCCCAGGCGCTCTGTCATACTTCCGTTTCAGGCTGACCATGATGAGTCCGCCCACAATCAGGCATCCCAGCTGGAAATACGGGAAATTGGTTGCTCCCGCTGCCGCGTACTGGGCGAATCCAAAGGTTGCCGTCAAGAGAACTACTGCTGCCGCCGCTGCGATGGTTCCTAATGTCTTTTTCATGATCTGTTAACTCCTCGAGGGTTTTTTGTTTGTTTCTTTTGCCTTTATATTAATGAAATTTGCATGCCAGAATTTCAAATCAGGCAAACAATATTTGCAACATTATGATTTATAACGTTATTTAACAACCATTTCTTAGGGGAAAGATCCTGACAAAAGCCCGATTGTCCCCTTCCCTTCAATGGAACGTTTATCAAGATTGAACAAAACGTGGAAGAGGAAACGCAAATTGAGGCTCCTCGATTTATATTGACAAGATTGGCCGACGGGCTTAAATACTTTTCAGAATTATTATTTCTTTAATATGTCTCATTAACACTAAAAAAAAGACCTTGTAATGACTGAGCCGTTAAAAAGAGAATGTCAGGCGGATTATCAGATTTCTTTTAAATGGGAAGATTTAAATCTTTTCATTTATCTTGCAGGCGAATTCGGTCTGAAGAATCTGAATGTATTCACTGACGATATCAAGCGTGAGATTACGCGGCAAAAAACACAATCCGTAACCATCGATTTTTCAGGAATCTGTTATCTGGATAGCGCTGCGGCCCTGGCCCTGGTTCAAATTGAAAAGAGCTCTGTCTCCCGGAATATCCCCTGCCGTTTGATCAATTTAAATGATGAGGCCAAAGGAATTTTCAGTGTCATTCATGAGGACGCGCTGACCCATTTACCCTTTCACTCGGAAAAGTCCAGTGATGGATTTATCAGTCAGTTGGGACAGGCATCGCTTGTCCTGGGCCGTGATTTTGTCAATTTTGTGACGTTTATCGGCGAACTGCTGGTAGGTCTGGCCTATACCTTAAGGCATCCCAAAACGCTTCGCGGGAAAGATGTTCTTTTTTACATTCGGAGGGCGGGCGTGGACGGCTTGCCCATTGTCGCGCTGATCGGCCTTTTGATGGGTTTGATCATGGCTTTCATGTCTTTTTTACAGTTCAAACAATTCGGTGCGAATATTTACGTCCCCGCCCTGGTCAGTTTTGCCATGGTCAAAGAGCTGGGACCTATCATGACGGCCATTTTAGTCGCGGGACGCTCCGGTTCCGCGTTTGCCGCGGAAATCGGCACCATGGTGGTTAACGAAGAAGTGGATGCGCTGCAGACAATGGGTTTTGATCCGGTCCGCTTTCTGGCTATCCCCAAGGTTTTGGCTACGGTCATCGTCGTGCCGATCCTGACTATTTATGCCGATCTTGCCGGGATTCTCGGAGGCATGATCATCGGCATCACCAGTCTGGATCTGACGGTAAAGACATACCTTACCCAGTCGATGAAAACGATCCAGGTGTTTGATGTCGTCACCAGCCTGATCAAGGCCTCTGTGTTTGCCGGGTTGATTTCCGCCATCGGGTGCCAGCGGGGATTCCAGGTGCGCTCCGGTGCTCAGGATGTCGGCAAGTACACTACTTCCGCCGTCGTAGCGGCAATCTTTTTGATTGTGTTGACCGATTCCATTTTTGCCGTTATGTTATATTACGTTAAACGATACAGTATTGTGTAGTGAAAAAAACTGAAGGAGTTTTTTGTTTTGGATCCGTCGAAAAACATACCCGTCATCGCGGTGAAAAATCTGACCGCCCGCTTCGGAAATAATGTTGTTTTTGAAGACGTCAGCTTTGAGGTATATAAAGGGGAA
Source organism: Deltaproteobacteria bacterium HGW-Deltaproteobacteria-1 (assembly GCA_002840635.1). GTDB lineage: Bacteria > Desulfobacterota > Syntrophia > Syntrophales > Smithellaceae > UBA8904. The sequence continues at coordinate 1,732 of PHBN01000140.1, read as the reverse complement.
GTTCTGGTGATTGTCGGTGAATCAGGATGCGGCAAATCAACCCTGCTGAGAATCATGATCGGACTGCTAAAACCTGACGCCGGCCAGGTTTTGTATCAGGGAACTGATATTACGCATGCCGAGGAAAAAGATCTCAATCTTTACCGGCAGAATATCGGTGTCCTTTTTCAGTCCGGCGCGCTGTTCAGTTCAATGACGCTTAAAGAAAATATTGCGCTGCCGAACTTTCCGGCGGCATGAGAAAAAGGGCCGGCATCGCCCGGGCCATGGCGCTCGATCCCCGCGTGCTTTTCTTTGACGAATTATCCGCCGGCCTTGATCCGGTAACTGCAGTGGAACTCGACAATCTGATCATCAAGACCAATGAAGCCCTGGGGACAACAATGGTGATTGTAACCCACGAACTGGAATCTATTTACAAAATAGCCCATAGAGTGTTAATGCTGGATAAAGAAGCAAAAGGAATGATTGCCGAAGGAACGCCCCGGGAATTGAAAGAAAATGCAACAGACCCGCGGGTGAAAAGTTTCTTTTTACGTCAACTGCCTTCTGCACCCGCTGAACAGAGGTTTTATGTCAACTAACAGCTCGAAATTTTTAATTGGTCTTTTTGTCATTATCGGCCTGATGCTACTATCAGCCACAATCATCTGGGTCGGAGCATCCAGAATTCTGATGAAGGGATCGCTCTACGCGGTATATTTTGATGAATCCGTCCAGGGATTACAGGTGGATTCGGCCATCAAATACCGGGGTGTGGAAATCGGCACGGTTCAGAGCATCGGCGTTGCGCCGGATTACCGCCTGATCGAAGTGATCATGAAGATTGACCTGGAGAGCAATATGGAACACCAGACCATCGCTTCGCTGAAAACGGCAGGTATCACCGGCATTGTCTTTATCGAACTTGACCGGATCGCCGAAGGCGAGTTATCAGGTTCACCCAAACTTAGTTTTAAATCAGATTATCCGGTTATTCCATCACGATGGCCCATCTGGAATCCACCTCCGCCAATCTGGATAAGACAATTGCCAGTATCAATAAAACGGTTGGCCAGGGCAAGGTGGATAAGGCCGTCACGGAAGCCCTCGGCGTATTGTCCGATGCCCGCAATCTGATCGGACAAACTAAAAAAGAAATTGATGCTTTGAAACTGCGCGAAAAATCAGATCGAACGGATGTCATTCTTACGGATATCGCAAAAAAAACAACGACCATCACAAACAACCTGCAAGACACGGCGGAAAATTTACGGATAGCCTCGGAAAACATGCAAAGGCTGTCCGACAGTTTAAACAGAGATCCGTCGCAGCTGATATTCTCAAAACCGGCTCCGCCGCGAAAACCCATGGAGTGATGAAAGGAAACACATCATGCGATTTTTTTTATGTAAGCAGAAAGGTTTTCTGAAAAAATCAAAAGGCGCATTCTTCATGATGGTGATTTTTTCTTTGCTTCTCGCCGGATGTTTCACGGGTGGAAAACCGCAGTACAATATAGAAAGCTACATTTTAAATTACCCGGCACCCTCCTGGAATCAATCCGGCAAACTTGAGGCTTCGATCAAATTCAACCGTTTTTCCATTGCTGCCGCCTACAATTCCCCAAGAATGATCTTTCGCAACGACGATTACAAGATAGACTCCTTTAATTATTCCCGCTGGGCCGTCAATCCCGCGGACATGATAGCCGACCGGATTCTCGACGACATGACGGGAAGCGGTCTTTTCC
>PHBN01000501.1 GCA_002840635.1 Deltaproteobacteria bacterium HGW-Deltaproteobacteria-1 | reverse complement strand
GTATTCTGTCATGATGCGCGGCATAAGAGGAATTTTTTGATGATAAAGCTCATGTGCGATCCGGTAAACCGTAATAGCCCAGATCCCCGGATAGCTGAAAATGATTTCATCATAACTTTTGGCAGCCGGGTCACCTTCCAGGGCGGCGCGGATGTCTTTGGCCAGCATCTTGCGCAGCTGAGGGAGTTTTTGGAGAAATTCCACGGTAAGCTTATGTCCCAACGGTTCACAATGGATGCAGGACAGGTTCTGGCGGATACAATCGTGACGAATGGCCAGGATAATCTGTTCAGAGAGAATTTCGTAAAGACCGACGATCTGCTGCCCCAGATAATACTCCAGGTTGGTCGAATCGAGTCTCGTGCGAATAAAATAGCCGGGATAAAGAATCAGCGCCAGGCGCCGCAGAATATCAATAATCGATTCGCGATAGGGAATCGGTTCGGTACTTACATGATCAAAACAGCCTCCCTTGCTGCATGAGGCTACTAGTTCATCTACAATTGCCGGCTGAAGCGAATGGAACCGTGCGCCATCGTGAAAGGCACCCCCATCGCACGCAACACATGCGATGGTTGCAATGATCCCGACGTGCAGGCCGAGCCGGACGAAGCGCAAATGCCCAGTTCATTCATCAAAAGCAGGATGGCTTCACCTTCAACAAATTCAAAACTGATATTTGTGGTATTGGGCAAACGATTTTCGATATCGCCATTGACACGACTTTGCGGAATTTTCTTTAGAAGTTCTTTCTCCAGTTTATCGCGCAGTTTTCTAACGTTGGTATTTTCCTGTGCCATATTCTTAGCCGCCAGTTCGCAGGCCTTCCCCAATCCGACAATGCTTGGCGTATTTTCCGTGCCGCCCCGCCGCTCTTTTTCCTGATGACCGCCGATCAGGAAAGGCGAAAATTTGGTACCGCGCCGGACATAGAGAACACCGATGCCTTTAGGGGCATGTAGCTTGTGTCCGGAAATTGAGAGCATGTCAATGACGTTATTTTTCATATTGATGGGAATCTTTCCTGTTGCCTGAACCGCATCCGTATGGAAGAGAATGCCCTTTTCATGCGCCATCATTGCCGCCGCTTCAACCGGAAAGAGCACACCCGTCTCGTTATTGCCCCACATCAGGCTGACAATCGCGGTATCGGGCGTCAGGCTTTTTTCCAGATTTTCCAGATCAAGAATGCCATTTTTATCCACTGGCAGTTCGGTGATCTTATAGCCCTGCATACCTAAATGCGAACAAAGAGTGCGAACGGCCGGATGCTCTACACGACTGATCACAATATGTTTTTTATCAGGCCTCGTGGTCAGGGCCGAACGAATCGCGGAGTTGTCGCTTTCGGTTCCGCAACTGGTGAATACAATTTCTTCCGGAAGCGCGCCCAGAAGCGTCGCCACCTGCTCGCGCGCGGCACGAATCTTCTGTCCGACCTGACCGCCGAAGGTATGCATACTGGAAGGATTACCGTAAAGATCGCGAAAATAAGGCATCATGACGTCCAGCACTTCCTGAGCCACCTGCGTTGTGGCATTATTATCGAGATAAATGGTTTTCATTTGGCGGCCTCCTCAACGGTAATGTCCGGTGATACAAGTTCCTGAAGTCTGTGCTGGACAAAAT
>PHBN01000500.1 GCA_002840635.1 Deltaproteobacteria bacterium HGW-Deltaproteobacteria-1 | reverse complement strand
CAGGCTTCCCGCCCGAATCCGTTTTTCAATGCTTCTGGTTCTTTTCCAGGTCCAGTAAATGCTCCCATACCTCGGCCACTTTTTTTTCTGTCTCATTCATGGCAGATCGATTGTCGATGATAATGTCCGCAAGATTCATTTTATCGCGGATCGGCATCTGGCAGGACAATCGAAGCTCGGCTTCCGTCTGGCATAGAGCGCTGCGGGTCATCAGGCGGTTGACTTGTTCTTCCGGTTCAATCATCACCAGGATAGTCAGATCAAAAAGGTGCTGCATCCCGCCTTCAAACAAAAGTGGAACATCCGCAAAGACGATGGCGTGGGGATGATGTCTGTTTATTTCTTCCAGACGGAAGCGCCATGCCTCATAAACCCGGGGGTGAATAATGTCATTGAGCGCCTGAAGCTTGTCCGGATGATTGAAGACCACTGCCGCCAGCTTATTGCGGTCGATTTTCTGATCCGGCTGAAGAACCTCCCGGCCAAAATAATCGACAACATCCTTCCAGGCTAACTTCCCCGGCTCCTGCACCTCATGGGCCAGCTTGTCAAAATCAATCAGATGACCGCCCAGACGGACAAACATTTGCGCCACGGTCGATTTTCCGCAGGCGATACCGCCTGTTAAGCCGACATTCAGCATGGTTTACTTCTTGTTAAGTTCATAGATAATTCTGAGACCGTCCAGCGTCAGCATCTCCTCAATTATATCGATGCTCTTTGTTTCCTGAGCAACAATCCGCGCCAAGCCCCCCGTGGCGATGACGAACGGTTTCGTTTTCGCTTCCGCTTTCATTCGGTCAACAATACCATCCACCAGCCCGGCATAGCCGAACATAATACCCGCCTGGATGGCGCTGACCGTATCTTTTGTAATGATCGTCTTGGGTTTGCTGAATTCAACACGCGGAAGCTTGGACGCACGCGCAAAGAGGGCCTCACTGGAAATAACGATACCCGGTGCGATGCAGCCGCCCATGTATTCACCTTTGGGCGAAACATAATCAAAAGTCGTCGCTGTACCGAAATCCACAATGATGGATTCCTTTTGATACTTTTTGAATGCGGCCACCGCGTTGACGATGCGGTCCGCACCCACTTCCTTGGGATTATCATAAAA
>PHBN01000139.1 GCA_002840635.1 Deltaproteobacteria bacterium HGW-Deltaproteobacteria-1 | reverse complement strand
ACGTTCCAGATTAAAGAATGGCTCGGTGTGGATAAGCTTTTGAGCCTTGACGCTTACAAAGAGTACTACGGGATTGACGACATCGATAGTTTCCTCGATGTGAACTTCAAAGTCTGCCGCGACGTGATGTGTCCTGCCAACAAAGATGCCGATGAACCCGGCGCAAAATTTGTGGGCGGCAATGAACATGCGGTTGTTACCCCTGACTCTTTCAAGAATGTTTATAAAACCGTTATGGATGCGGAGCTGGGACCCCAGTTTGGTTACCGCGGTGAAGGCAAAATACCGTTGTGCTGGTACGCTCCGATTCTGGAAATGCAGTCTGCTGCGTCACCGTCAATCGTCATGTTCTGGTGTCTGACGCAGGGCGCGATCACCGTGCTTCATGAATTTGCCACCAAAAAACAGCAGGACCTGTTCATACCCAAGCTCAGGACAGGTGAATGGGGCGGCACCATGGGGCTTACCGAACCGGGTGCAGGCTCCGAGGTCGGCGCGGTTAAGAGCCGGGCTGTTCCCACGGATGTCCCCGGCAAGTATAAGCTCACCGGCACGAAATGTTTCATCTCTTCGGGAGACCATGATCTGGCGGAAAATATCATCCACCTGATGCTGGCCAAGACGCCCAATGCCAAGGAAGGCACCGCCGGCATCTCCCTCTTCATTGTGCCTAAGTTCTGGGTCAACGACGATGGCTCCATCGGCGCCTGGAATGACGTTACCACCATGGGGATTGAACACAAGCTGGGCATTCACGGTTCTACGACCGCCACCCTCTCCATGGGTGAAAACGATAACTGTTACGGCTGGATGGTGGGCGAGGCGGAAGTGGTAGATGGCCGTGGCATCGGCATGAAGCAGATGTTTGCCTATATGAACGAAGAACGTCTGAATACCGGATTATTCTCTCTGGGTTGCATCGGATCCGCTTATTATTCTGCACTGGATTATGCCAAGATCCGGGTGCAGAGCAAACATTCCACCAATCCTAAGGGTCCCAGCGTCCGGATTATCGAGCATGAAGATGTCCGCCGCATGCTGTTGTCCCAGAAATCCATTCTGGAGGCCTGCCGGGCTTTGATTTACCAGTCCTATCTCTACCGCGATCTGGCTGTCGATGCCGCAGCCTTTGTTGCCAATAAGAAAACCGATGAATTTGCAGCGGAGTTCGCGATGATGGCGGATGCCATGGCGGCTTTTAAAGATATCGTGGATATGAATGCCGCGTGGACGGCAGGTGATAAGCAGATGAAGCAGCTCTATGCTACCCGGACGCTTCATGCCGGTGCAAGAGTTTACTGTGGCAAGTTGCTGCTCGACCAGGCGCTGCTCGCGGCCGCAAAGCTCAAAGGACAAGGTGACGTCGATGTCAATTTCTACAAGGGTAAAATCGCCACCGCCAGGTTCTATATCATGAATCACGTTCCCGATATATTCGGATACGAGAAGGCGATGAAGTGCGGCGACCGCAGCGCGATCGAAATCCCCGAAGAAAGTTTCATGTAGTTCAAACGCCCCCTCTTAAGGGCAGGAAAACCATAAAAAGCATGAGCAGCCGGAGCGGAATAAAATTCCGCTCCGGCTGTTAAAAGGAACCTCAGACAAGCTTTGATATTGCGTTTTTCATAAAAGATTATTGGCAAAGTTTCTTTTCCCGGAATGAATGGTCATAATCAGTCCATAAAGGTGAAAAATGAACAAAGAGGAAGCAATAGAATTCGCATCAAGGTGGCTGCCGGCCTGGACGGGAAATAATGCGGAAAAANNNNCAAAAAGCTGCTTTCCCAAAATCCGGATTGGATATGGACACAGATTGAGCCGATTCCCATGGAAGGCGGGTTTTTAAATAAATGGCTGGCCAAAATCCCCGTCGGCAAAAAAGTTATTGAATGCATCGGTGTCTGCTTTGTGCAATTCGACAGCCGGGGGAAAATCAGGCGCAATGAAGTTTATTTTGACCGAAGCGAACTGATTTCGGAAATCTACAAATACAATAAAACAAAATAACCGTCTGCCGCAATTCATGCCGGCTTTCGGCTGCATCAATCATTGTAATCATAATATTCCTGATTATAATATTCCCGATCATATCCCTGCACCGGACCGGGCACCTGATTCCCTTTCGAGTACATGCACTGTGCGTAAGCATCGTCGTAAATCATTTGCAGCTGCTGGCCGGAGTAAGCTGATGCGGCGGCCCCCTGGGCGGCGCCCGCGGCCGTTCCTATTCCTGCACCCACTGCCGCGCCTCTTGCCGCAAATCTTCCCGCGCTTCTGGGTCCGTGCCCCCACGACGCACCGGTGAGAGCGCCGATGCCGGCTCCTATAGCGCCTCCAATAATACCATATAAAATTGCATTAGCATTGATCCTGTCCACAGCTTCCTGGCCACCCATTTGCTGATATGCCCATGCCTGGCATTCTTCCGATTCCGTCTGAAATTTCGTGAACGGCTTTCCGGGAGCAGGCATTACCTGAACCGTCGGCCCCAGCGGTGCGGTGGCACACCCTGTAAAAAGCAATAAAACAGTTACTATAATACTCACCCCATTCAAAAATTTTATATTTTTCTTCATGATCATCCTTCTATAATCTGAAATCATTCAATTAACAAAATACTTCACTTAGTCGCCACTCCCGGTCCGCAAAATCTATTCACTGTTATGTTAATGCCGCTGTCTGTTAATGTCAAGAAATGGATAAGAATCATTGAATGCAAGTGGCAGGCTCTCGAGCACTCAGACTTATTCAGCTATATTTGATTGACTTCAAAAACCGGTCTCCTTATACTCGTTAGGAAACAGGCAGTCACAAAAGGAACCGGGCATGAAATCAGAAAGGCTATGGACAAAGGATTTTGTCACGGTCTCTGTCATTAATTTTTTAGTGTTTTCAACGCACTTCCTTTTGATGGTCACGATTGCTTCTTATGCCGTGAATAAATTCCACGCTTCTACCAATACGGCAGGACTCGTCGCAGGCATTTTTATTATCGGAGCCCTGATCGGCCGATTGGCGACCGGACGCATCATTGAAGCGGTTGGCAGCAGCAACGTGTTGAAATTCAGTACGTTGCTTTTTATTGTGACATCCGCATTGTATTTTGCTGCGGTCAATTTGCCGCTCTTGATCGGCATCAGGTTGTTGCACGGGATAATGTTTGGTGCGGCCAGCACTGCTACGGGAACCATTGTCGCCCAGATTATCCCCAACAGCAGGCGTGGGGAAGGCATCGGCTTTTACAGCATGGGGGCGATCCTGTCAGTGGCATTGGGTCCTTTTGTGGGGATGCTGCTCATTTACGGCACGGATTTCAAGATGATTTTCCGGCTTACGTCGGTTCTGGCTTTCGGCAGTTTCGTCCTGTCATTTTTTGTTGACGAGGCGGCCTGCAAATTATCCGTTCAGGATCGGGTCAGTTCCGCAGGGACTTTTCACGTTTCCAATTTCCTCGAATTAAAAGCAGTGCCGATTTCCATTGTCATATTAATCATCGGCTTCAGTTATTCCGGCGTGTTGACGTTTGTATCATTATACTCAAGGGAAATTCGCCTGGAAGAAGCCGCCAGCTTCTACTTTCTTGTCTATGCCGTTACCGTTTTTTTCTCGAGGCCTTTTTCCGGGCGTTTATTCGATGTCAGGGGGGCCAATTTTGTCGCTTATCCGTGCCTTATCATCTATGCGGCCGGCATGCTTTTATTCAGCCAGGCCGTTAATGGATTTATGCTGCTTTTGGCGGGAGCGCTTATCGGCTTAGGTTATGGCAACTTCATATCCTGTGCCCAGGCCGTATCCATAAAAGATGTTCCTCCTCATCGGCTGGGTCTGGCAACGGCCACCTTTTTTATTTTTGTGGATTTAGGATTTGGGATAGGACCGTATATCCTCGGTTCTCTGGTGCCGTTTACGGAATATCGTGGACTGTATTTGATGATGACTGTTGTGATCCTGGCAACCGTTCCACTTTACTATTTTCTCCATGGAAGAGGGACATCCTCGAAATAGACGCGGGCAGATAGGAGTTATTATAAATTCCGGAATCGTTATAAACGTGAATTATTCATAAAAACAAGGAGATATGAAAATGAATCATTCTTTACCTTTTATAATAACCATCAGCCGCCAGCTTGGTTGCGGGGGGGCATACGTGGGGCATCAACTGGCAAAGAACCTGAATATTTTTTACGCAGACCGTGAAATCATTGGTCAGGCGGCCAGGCAGTTGTCGGTGCTGGAAGAGGATGTGAAAACGCGTGAAGAAAAAACCCTCTCCTTCTGGCAGTCCTTCCTGAGGTCGTATGCTGTTGCCCCGGACACGTATGTACAGCCGCACACCCTGGCCCCGTCAGACTATGCGTTATTTAAGACCGAAAGTGAAATCATCAGACGCATTGCATGGGAACGGTCAGCGGTTATTATCGGGCGGTGCGGCTCTTACGTCCTTCGCGACCATCCAAATCATGTCAGCCTGTTTCTGCACGGTGAAATTGAATTCCGCAAAAATCGCGTTGGGAAACTTTATGAGGTGTCGGAAGAGGCTGCCGGGAAGATGATCGCCCGGAATGATGACGAAAGGGCCCGTTACAACCAGAAATTTACAGGCAGGGAATGGACAGATGTGCGGCAGTATGACATGACGCTTGACATCAGTAAAACAGGCGTTGACAGGGCTGTGGCGTTCATTTTGCAATACATGGAATTGATCTATTTAACTCCTTAGATTAAGATGTCCCGGTTCGCCCCGAAATGGCATATCGAAAAGCTGCTGCTGAAAAAACGGCGCTAGATTTTCCTTTTGTCGACCACCCGGCTGCTTTTTCCTTCCGAGCGCTGAATGGTTTTGGGTTCCACGAGTTTGATTTTGGCGGTGATGCCCAGGTAGTCTTTCATGTCTTTGCGTAGCCTGTTTTCCAGCTTTTGCAGGGTCTTGATTTCGTCCGCGCCGGCGAACTGTTTTTCGGACAATTCCACCTGCACTTCCAGCGTGTCAAGAGAGCCTTCGCGGTCCACGATTAATTGATAATGCGGTTCGAGGCCTTCGATACCCACAAGCACCGCTTCAATCTGCGAGGGGAAAACATTGACTCCGCGGATAATGAGCATGTCGTCGCTGCGTCCCAGGACACGTCCCATGCGGCGGTGCGTCCGTCCGCAACGGCAGGGTGTGGGATCCAGACGGCAGATATCGCGGGTCCGGTAGCGGATCAGTGGAAAAGCCTCTTTGGTCAGCGTGGTGAAAACAAGTTCGCCTTCCGAGCCGGCCGGAAGTGTCTTGCCGGTTTTCGGATCGATGGTTTCCACCAGGAAATGATCTTCAAAGATATGCATGCCGTCGCGCACTTCGTCACATTCCATCGCCACGCCCGGTCCCATAATTTCGGACAGACCGTATATATTGAAAGCTTTGATGTTCAGCACTTTTTCGATTTCGCCACGCATTTTTTCCGTCCAGGGTTCCGCACCGAAAATTCCCACTCGAAGTGCCAGTTTCCGCATGTCCACTCCCATCGCTGTTCCCTGTTCGGCAAGGTTGAGCGCGTAGGATGGTGTGCAGCAGATGGCCGTCGGGCCGAAATCCTGCAAAATCATGATCTGACGCTTCGTGTTACCGCCGGACATCGGGACCACGCTCGCGCCGATTTTTTCTGCACCGTAATGGGCGCCCAGGCCTCCTGTGAAGAGACCGTAACCATATGCGTTATGGATGATGTCGTTTTTGGTGAGGCCGGCGGCCACAAAGCAGCGGCCCATTAATTCCGCCCAGGTTTCTATGTCCTGCCGGGTATAGCTGACGACGGTGGATGCGCCGGTTGTGCCCGACGAGGCATGTAAACGCACGATGTTGCTCATCGGTGTGGCGAACAGACCAAACGGGTAATTGTCCCGCAGATCCTGTTTGGTAGTCATGGGGAACCTTTTAAGGTCTTCAGCAGGGTCTCAAATTCTTCATTGTAAATCATGCGATGCAATTCTCCCTGGTTTCAAGATATTTGATATCATATAACATAATTCATTGTCGAATTAAAGCGGGGCGGGAAATTAAGCAGGGGCTCGCCTGAGATGATCCTTCTATATCATCATGGAGTCGCCCAGTTTATAACCGCACTCAAAACGATCGGCCTTCGGTCTGTGTCTGCCGTGATAGGCATGCCGTGTGCCTGCTGAAATTTATTGACAGGTAATCTGGTTCTTCCTATAATGAAAAATATTCATGACTTTTCTGTTGGAGTCATAAAAAAAGGAGTATTTATATGGAAATTGCCGTTACCAGTGAAACTGACATATCCATTTTTGCAATCAAGGGCAGGCTGGACGCCGTAACCGTTCCGGAACTGGAGCAGCAGCTCAACCAGTGGTTCGAAGGAACGGGAAAGAAATTGATTTTCGATCTGGAAGGACTGGATTATATCAGCAGTGCCGGACTGCGAACATTTCTTTCCACCGCGAAGAAAATGAAAGCCCGTGATGGAAAACTATGCATGACCAGACTCCGGGACAACGTAAAAGACGTGTTCACCATTTCGGGATTTATTGCCCTGATTCCCGCGTTTGATACCCTGGGAGCGGCCCAGGATTCCATGCGGTAGTTTTGTGCCCAAATCACCGGTTATGCTGATTAAAAAGATGCCCGCCCGGATGGAAAGCCTGCACGAGCTGCTGACGTTCATTCGGAACGAGGCGAAAAAAAGAGGATTTTCG
>PHBN01000138.1 GCA_002840635.1 Deltaproteobacteria bacterium HGW-Deltaproteobacteria-1 | reverse complement strand
CACTCCATTCGGAAGATCGCCCTTCGGAGGATCACCTTTCGGGGGATCGCCTTTCGGAGATGATTTTTTCGATCGTTTTTTCGGAGACATGCCGCGTCGTGAATTTAAGCAGCGCAGCCTCGGATCCGGGTTTATCATCAGTAATGATGGATACATTTTTACCAACAATCATGTTGTGGAACAGGCAGATACAATTCTTGTAAAAATATCTGACGGCAAGGAATACGAAGCCAAGGTGATTGGCACAGATGCCAATACGGACATCGCACTGATTAAAATCAAACCGAGCAACAGCCTTCCTATCGCGGAAATCGGAGATTCAGAAAAAGTAAAAGTGGGTGAATGGGTGATTGCTATCGGTAACCCGTTCGGTCTGGATGCCACCGTGACAGCAGGCATCGTCAGCGCCAAAGGCCGTGTCATTGGAGCCGGACCGTACGACAATTTTATTCAAACCGATGCATCCATTAATCCCGGCAATAGCGGCGGGCCCCTGTTTAACATGGAAGGAAAAGTTATTGGCATCAATACGGCTATTGTCGCTCAGGGTCAGGGCATCGGATTTGCCATACCTATCAACATGGCAAAAAATATTCTGGCCGACTTGAAAACAAAGGGCAAAGTCACACGAGGCTGGCTGGGAATCTCCGTTCAGGATATTTCCGACGATATCGCAAAAAATCTTAATCATCAAAACAAGGGCGGGGCCCTAGTATCGGACGTCTTCAAAGGAGATCCTGCAGATCAGGCCGGCATAAAAGTTGGGGATATAATCACGGAAATAAATGGAAAACCCATTAAAGACACTCATGAGTTATTGCTGACCATTGCAGCGCTGCAAGTTGGACAGAAAATGAACGTAAAAGCAATTCGCGATGGCAAAGAAATGACTTTCCGGGTAACCGTAGCGGAACGAAAAGACAATGTGGCGGTAGCCTCTGAAAAGTCAGAAAAAGGTCATTTTGGAATTTCAGTTCAGGAAATCACACCGGAAATAGCGAGACAATTAGGCATCAAGTCTGAAGGTGTCATCATTACAGACATACAGGAAGGAAGTCCGGCGGATGAAGTCGGTATGCAGCCGCAGGACATCATTGTTCAAGTTAACCGGGTGAAAATATCTTCAATGAATGATTATAACCGGGAGATCTCAAAAGCGGTTCAAAAGAAAAGTGTCACCCTGCTGGTCAAACGCGGCCGGGCGAGCTTCTTTGTAGCACTTCGGACACAATAGCTCAGAGCATCTTAATCCATATAAAAAGGGCAGGCCATTCCGGTCTGCCCTTTTTATATGGACAAAACGTATGAAACAATCTAATACCATCCTCATGAAATTCTACGATTATGCAGGTGTTATTCACCTGCACTCTTCATATTCTTTTGACGGCCATGCACCGATGGAGGACATTCTTTCCGCCGCTCAAAAAAACGGCATTGATTTTTTAATGCTCACTGATCATGATCACATGAAAGCCAGAAATGAGGGATGGGAGGGGTGGCAGGGGAAAACTCTGATCATTGTCGGAGAAGAAATAGCGCCTCGCTTCAACCATTACCTTGCTTTTAACATTAAGGACCCTATTGTTTGTCCTGACGATCCTGAAGGGGAAAATCCCCAAAAATATATAGATGCCGTCTGCAACCAGGGGGGTTTTGGCATTATTGCCCATCCAGATCACGAAGGAACCGAAATGTTTCACGTGAAACATTATTGCTGGAATGACTGGAAAGTCAATGGCTATAAGGCAATGAGCGTCTGGGATTTTATGACGGACTGGCAAAAAAGCCTGCGTGGTTACGTAAGTGGTCTCATGAGTTTTCTTTTTCCGGCCTACTTTCTAAGAGGACCGAGCCGCATTACCCTGGAAAGATGGGATGCCCTGAACCAGATTAAAAAAACCGTCGGCATAGGTGAACTGGACAATCACGCAAGTATAAAAACTCTCTTGGGAATACCATTTGTCGCCTTCTCCTTCGACCGTGCATTCCGGTTTATACGCACACATGTTTTAACTTCGGAGAGCTTCAGCGGCAATAGCCAGCAGGACATCGACCTAGTATTTCAATCATTGATTCATGGACGCTGTTATTTTGCACTGGAATTTTTTCGCCCCGCTCAGGGGTTTCAATTTTTCATTGAACAGGACAATCAGGAATTTTATCAGGGAGACTCTTTCAAGCTCTCGAACACCGCGCACTTATCGGTATCATGTCCGGGAAGAGCACTGATTCGGATTATTAAAAACGGACGCGAATGGCTTCATGCGGTTGGCAGTCGTTTTTCTGCACCGGTCGAGGAAGCCGGTGTCTATCGTGTCGAAATTTTACTAAAATCAGCCGGCAAATTCAGGCCCTGGATTTTTTCCAATCCTGTCTTTGTTTATTAATTGTCTGTTTCTCTTACTGCAAAAAGCGATACTTTTTAAGCGGAATACCATTCATTATATAACCGGCATGTATCTTTTCATCGAGAAAGATTGGCCGGATGATCTGTGGAATTGGAGGATAACGGCTTTCGGTTCGATATCAGGTGTATGCCTTATTATGATAAAGGCAGATCAATCGTTTAACCCGCAAAAACATTTTGATGTAACCATTACAACCACCGCACTTTCTTTTCAAAATCTCTTCCCTTGATATCCGGTATAGATTCCTCCATAATTTCCCCCAGAAGGGTTGCTGAAAACCCGTTTCGTTCTCTGATACGAACGTAAACAGCAAGTGTGACACAGAATTTATTTATCCTTATTATAAGGGCATTTTCATCGTTTCATACATGATTCTTTTATATGCATTAAACTTACCAATAGCTGACACAATTATTATCTTATTGATATTATTACGTATTTATGATTTCCAAGAAACATTCTTACTATGGAACCTGCTTCCCTCTTCTTACAACTTACCATGATGGACAATCTGCAACACCCTTATTACCTGGTTATGTTTTCGCCCAGGGAATTCGATTCATACAAACATAGACAAGCAGATCGCGAGAGAACCTTGCGTGAATTGACTTTTTATGAACGGATTTTCGGGCAAACGGTTTGACCCTGAAAGAATAAAGGCCCAATTATTCTTTGTGGAAGTTCGTTCGGTTGTCATGATATATTTCTTCATGAAGCGAAACACATCAACAGAATATCCCCGTTATCAGATTTCGGGAATACAACGCGTCCTTAAAAAAGCATATTGGATTTTTCCAAATTTCAGGTTGCCATCGCTAACCGTGATTCTCTACCTTTGCTGATTCTTTGGATTCTGTGAAAAAAAAAACTATTCAGATAAAAACACTCTGGCGTGTTATAAAATTCTATGTCTGACAAAGCGGACAGTAATAAGTGCTGCGGCCGGATTGCCTGACTCTCTCAATGATGCTTCCGCAAGTACGGCAAGTCTTTCCTTCCTGTCCATAAACCTTAAGCTGTTTCTGGTTCTCACCAGAACATCCGAAAAGATCACGCCAGTCGGAAATGGAGGTTCCCCTGTTTTCAACCCCCTTTTTCAAAATACGCTTTGCGTGCCGGAATATCCGCACCCATTCACTGTTGCTTATCGTCGCCGCCTGCCGGAACGGTGAAATACGCGCCCCATATAGAATCTCACTAGCGTAAATATTGCCGATGCCGGATACCGCCTGCGGATCCATCAGCAATATTTTTACGCTGACTTTTCTCTTAGCCTGCTTCTCCAAAAAAGGTTTCATACTGAAGTTCAGCAGGATGTCTTTGTCGTCCTTCTCTCCTCGCGTTTTCTCAATCTTCACTGTCGCAAAGCGTCGCGGATCGATCAGATCAACATTTCCACAGTCTGTCGTCATCCTCCATCGGGTGTGCGGTTCTTTTGTTGCCTTATCCCGCCAGAACAATCGTCCCGTCATGCGCAAATGAATCAAGACGCTTCTGCCGTCATTGAGGATCAGGTGTATTGTCTTCCCGCACCGACGCACGTCTTGAATAACACACCCTCTGATGCTTTCCTGACCTGTCAGTTTTTCATCATAGACGGTTGCCCTTAATATTTTTGCACCTGCAGCCTTTTGGTGAAGCTGACGGCAAAGCGTTTCCACTTCCGGAAGTTCGGGCATTCCCTGTCTCCTTCTTTTTTTATTTCAATTTTACCAGTGGGCCTCCCGGAGAATGCGTCGCGCCAAATCCTTTGCCCGCCTGCATGTCACCATGAAGAAGATCTCCTTCCCGTACCTTTGTGCCTGATGCTTCCCACGGCAGTGAGAATGAGATTTTCTCCGGACTCTTTTTCTTTTTGCCTCTT
>PHBN01000137.1:6441-12858 GCA_002840635.1 Deltaproteobacteria bacterium HGW-Deltaproteobacteria-1 | reverse complement strand
GATGCAAATCTGTTCGGGTATGTCCATGGCCTGTTCTTTAAGCGTATGCACATAAGCCTTCCGGTCAATGAAAGGAATAATATAACTGATGCCTGCGTTAAGCACCCGGTCAAATTTCCCCAGCCGTTCAATAACGTAGGCACTTTGTTGCGGGACAATGCAAACCCCCTTGGCGATGATAATCACGGCCAGCGCGGCCAGCACAAGCAGAACAACTTCCATGATGATTCCTCCTTTATGTTTTATTCGACAGGCTTTACCTTAACGCGAATGCCTTCAATGGTTTGAATCTGCACCGTGGCGCCTTGAGGAATGGTTTGGGCCGTATCGCTGAATGCAATCCAGTCCGAACCGCGGTATTTGACGGCTCCTTCACCACCGGCGGGGATCGGTTTGACCACTTCAACCTTTTGTCCCGCATAATCAGGCGGCGCATCGGAATGTCCCGCAAAAAGTTTCTTTGCCGTTTTACGAAGCAGGAAAAGAAGCGACAGGGATGATATTGAAAAGACAATCAGCTGGCTGCTGAATGATGCTGTGATTCCGAGCCACGTGGTGAGTGCGACAATCAGCGCGCCCAGACCGATAAAACACAGGATAAAACCGAGCGTTGCCAGTTCCGCGATCAGAAGCACGAGACCGACGACCGCCCAGGCCAGAGCAGGTGTTAGACAAAAATCAAACATGAATTCCTCCTTTCCTCGGGTTCAAAATTCCACTCCGCAGGGATTGAATGGATGCGCATAAGGACAATCAAAATAAGTGCCGTAAATTATAGGAAGAATAAACCCGGGAGTCAACATATTATTACAGAATGTTTCCTTTTTACATGTTGACGGTTCTCTTTCGTTATAGTTATAGTGCTCAATGTTAAGCAAGCCGATGGCGGAGGTAATCATGATAAGGAGCCAAGGAAAGAAAAAATGAAGATGACGGGTGTAGACAGACTGATCACGCGGTTGAGAAAAGAAGGGCGGTTATCCACCCGGTTGTTGTCAAGGGACACGGCGCAAAGCTCCTTCATAAAACTGAGCGCGGGCTGGTGAAAACAAACCTGAAATCCGCCGGGGAAATCCGTGAGGCTTTTCGCTCCATCAAGGAGTCGGCAGGTGATGAGTGGGAAGGATGCCTTATTTCCCCTTTCATTCAGGGCAGGCGGGAATTTGTTGCCGGCCTGTTCAGAGACGCACAGTTTGGCCCTATGGTCATGTTTGGACTCGGCGGTATCTTTACGGAGGCGCTGGCCGATACCGTATTCCGCATGGCGCCTTTTGATGAAAAAGAGGCCAGACGCATGATAGAAGAAATTTCGTCCCGGAAGCTCCTGGGTGATTTTCGTGGTGAAGCGCCTGTCAGTCTTGACCAGTTGGTCAAGACATTGCTGGGTCTGGCAAAGCTCGGGATCGAACATCCCGGCATCAGGGAAGTGGATATCAATCCGCTGATTGTTACTCCGAAGGGGAAGGTGGTGGCTGTGGCAGGGGATTGTCTCAAAAACGATCCGCCGAAATTCGTGCCGCCCTTGATGTCATGGCCCATGCGAAATCCGTTGCAGTGGTAGGTGCTTCAATCCCGGATGAAGGCGGTTTTGCCGGAATGTTCGGCTGCATGAAAAAATTCGGTTATCGGGGAAGGCTTTACCCCGTCAATCCAAGGCTTCAGGAAATCGACGGCGTGAAGGCGTATCCCAATCTGTCTGCTCTGCCTGAGCCTGTGGATCTGGTCATTATCTCTGTTCCCGGACGGCTGGTTCCCGACATTCTGAAAGAATGCGTTGCCACGGGCAACAGGAACATCCACATTTTCAGCTCCGGTTTCAAGGAAACAGGGGAAGAGGAGGGGATCAGACTCCAACGGGAAATTGAAACGATTGCCGTGGAGGGAGGATTGCGGGTGATCGGTCCGAACTGCATGGGATTTTATATTCCCGAAATGCGGATGCTGACATGGGAAAGCGCCTCAACGGAAAGCGGACCGGTTTCTCTGATCAGCCAGAGCGGCGGCAATGCCCAGGATTTTTCAAATTATCTGACCGATCAATATAAAATACATTTCAGCAAGTCCATCAGTTACGGCAATGCCCTGACCGTGGACAGTACCGATCTGCTGGATTATCTTGCCCGTGATGAGCAAACCCGGATCATCACGATGTATCTGGAAGGCGTAAAGGATGGACGTCTCCTGCTGGATCTTGTGAAACGGATCAATCGCCAAAAGCCGGTGATCATCTATAAAAGCGGCCTGACGGAATCGGGAGCCCGGGCCGTTGCTTCCCACACGGGTTCTCTGGCCGGCGGGGAGAAAATATGGAAGGCCTTTTTCCGACAGACCGGCGCCGTTTCTGTTGAATCCCTCGAGGAAATGGCGGATGTCACCCAGGCGCTTCATCGCCTGGGAAGAGTACGCGGCAGTAAAACAGCCGTTCTCGGATTCGGCGGAGGCATAGGTGTATCGGTTGCGGATAATTGTGCACAGGCGAATCTGGAACTTCCGGCTCTTTCGCCCCGCCTGATGCGGGAATTGAGAAAGCTAATTCCGCCTGCCGGAGCGATGATCCGCAACCCGATAGATGCGGCTATTGCATTCGTTCAGTTGCACCTGCTGGGGGAAGTGCTGCAGCTTGTCGCCCGAAGCGGTGAAATTGATAATTTTATCATTTCTGTTCCCTTTGACTGGTTGTTCAAAAGAGAGCCGGGGGGCGCCTATCTTAAAACCATTGCCTCTTATCTGGCAGGCGATGGGCAAAAACATGTTCTCGGAAAACCGATGATGGTGGTGTCGCGTCAGTATGAGTCTTCGGAGGAAATAAGAAAATGGATTCCCGTCTTCAAAAATATTCTGATGTCGGCCGGCATTCCGGTTTATGAAGGACTTCCCAGGGCGGTCCGGGCATTGGCCAAAACGGCAAAATACTATGAATATCAGCTGGATAAATAGTAAACAAAATCCGGATTCCTCTCCTTGACCCTTTTTTTGACAAATCATCATGAAAGCGGTCAAATATCATTATTTTGATTGACTTTCAGTCAAAATTGGAATTATAGTCACGGCATCGGTACACTCAGCTATTGCTGTAGCACTTCTTTAGCCGGGAAAAACATAAGTAAACGGACGTTAACACGTTTGAAATATCATAAAACAGAAGGGAGTCAGTTATGGGCAATTTATTGGTAAACACAAAAGATCAGCAGTTTCTTCTTTTCGAGCAATTTGGCATGGAGAAAATTTTTGCATCAGAAGCTTATGGAGGATATTCCAAGGATGATATTCTAATGATTCTGAGCGAAGCTGAAAAGTTGGCGGTCACTTCAATCTTTCCGACCTTAAAAGAAGGCGATGAAGAAGGCTGTCATATCAAAGACGGAAAAGTAACCGTGCCCAAGTGTTTCCGTGAACCGTTCAAAAAATATTGCGAAGCCGGCTGGATTAATCCGATGGATTCTCCCGATGTCGGCGGCCAGGGATTGCCCCACACCGCGGGTTATGCGGTTTCGGAGTTGTTCTGCGCAGCCAACTATGCTTTCATTATGTATGCCGGCCTGACACACGGCGCCGCCAATTTGATCAATGTTTACGGAAATGACGAACAGAAGAAAAAATACATGGAAAAATGTTTTACCGGCGAATGGACCGGCACGATGTGCCTGACCGAACCGGGTGCAGGCAGCGACGTTGGCGCCCTGAAGACGACAGCCAAACGTCTTCCCGATGGGAAGTTCCTGATCACAGGAACCAAATGTTTCATCTCGGCGGGCGACCATGATCTGACCCCGAACATCATTCACCCCGTTCTGGCGCGCATCGAAGGCGATCCGGCCGGAACCAAGGGCATTTCCATTTTCATCGTTCCGAAAGTCCGCGTCAATGACGACGGCTCCCTCGGCGAGCCCAACGATGTAAATTGCGGCGGCATCGAGCATAAGATGGGCATCCACGGCAACGCCACCTGTACATTGAACTTCGGCGAAGACGGAAAGTGCATCGGCGAACTGCTCGGTGAGGAACGCTCCGGTATCAAGATCATGTTCCAGATGATGAATGAAGCGCGTCTCGGTGTTGGTATGCAGGGTGTCGCTATCGGATCGGCCGCTTTTCAGCATGCAGTGGCTTATGCCAAAGAGCGCGTCCAGAGTACTCCCGTCTGGGAAATGAAGAACCCCAATGCTAAAGCCGTTACCATCATCAACCATCCCGATGTCCGCAAAAAATTGATGTGGATGAAGTCCCATGCCGAAGGCATCCGCGCTTTGGCCTATTTCAGTGCTTATTGCATGGACATGAGCAAGATCGCCAGCTCAGAAGCCGAAAAGGCCAACTGGGAAGGCTACCTCGAACTTTTGACCCCGATCGTCAAAGCGTATTCAACGGATAAAGGCCTGCTGATCTGCTCTTTGGCCATGGATGTTTACGGTGGATACGGCTATTGCGCAGAATATCCCGTGGAGCAGTTCCTGCGCGATGAAAAAATCGCCTGCATTTATGAAGGCACCAATGGCATTCAGGCGCTCGATTTCGTCGGACGCAAGCTTGGACAGCGCAAGGGCGCAAACGTCATGAATATGGCCGGAACGGTTCAGAAGACAATTGCCAAGTGCAAGAACATTCCCGAACTTGCCAAAGCGGCCGCCACCCTCGAAGAGGCCTCCAATGCCTGCTTTGAAGTTGCCATGTTCTTCGCGGCAGCCGGCAAAGGCGGCGATTTCATCGCCCCCATCTACAACGCCTGCAAATATCTTGAGCTCTTTGGCGACATGGTTGTCGGCAATCTGCTGCTCGAAGGGGCTGCTATTGCAGATGAAAAACTCAATGCCATGTACGAAGAAAAGGGCCTGACCACCATTGGCAAGAAGAAAGGCCTGCAGCGCGAAGATGCGGATGCCGCATTCTATGCCGGCAAGATTGCTTCTGCCAAGTTCTTCATGAACGAAATTGTGACCACCGTAAAGGCGCGCTGCGAAGCGATCAAAGCCAACGACAAGTCTGCTATGGAACTTGTTGACGATGGATTCACATTCTAGAAACTTGATTTAAAACAATTCTCGGAAGGGGCTGCGAGCAATCGCAGCCCCTTTTTTTCTATAACGACTTCCGCGTTGGTTATCAGGGAGAGTATCAAAGAAGGATATTGTTTTAGAGGCCATGCCGTATTTACCGGCACAGGCAGAGAAAAGATTAATGAACACTCGTAACGATGTTTTGGGGTATCGGGGACGGCTTGCCGAGGGCAAGTTTCAGATATTCCACCATCAGCTCCTCGATGATTTGTTCCCTGGGGACGTTGAAATAATCGTTTTGCCTTTTTATGTCATCGGTTTTGATCTTACCTCTCTGCAGTGCCAAAGACTGACGGGCCTGCTGTAAGGCGGTATAACGTTTTGTCAAATCACTCTGGGGCAGGGTAGAGAGCCGCTTATAAGCAGAGGCTATTTCGCTTGATGTGGGAAGATTGGGCGATTCCAGGATCGCTTTAGAATTCCTGTCGTGTCTTTTCATTCCTTTAATGACATGTTGCGGTTGGACAAAATTGATTCCGGACCAGCCGGCCCGTATCCATTGAAAAAATCCGGACCTGACCATGGCCGGTGAAGAGCCGGAATTGATGTAGACGCCTACCGAAAAAAAGTTATAAATATAAGATTTTACCCATCCCAGTCCCGGCTTTGCCGATCCCGGCTCTCCCGAGTAATAGTAATTCCAATCGTCATCGCTGCCGGGATTGTACTGTTATACGAGTAGTTTATGAAATCGGCAAAATTGATCCTGATGTCGGATTCAAAATAGGCGCCGGTCGCATCCTGGATTTTGGGAAGAACAGCTTCTTTAAGTGATTTAGGTTCGAGGACATAGTCAACTAAGGTGGTGACAGCCTGAAGATCAAGTCCTGCTTTGGGATTATTGCAGAAAGAAATGAGTTTCATTACAGCCACGGGTACAGGGCTGTCGCTATTCAGGGGAGAAACGGCTGCCAGTGCCTGTTGATTCGTCAATGCTGTAAGCAGGGAAACGATTAATATGATTGTCAGCCGCAGACGGCCTGATGCGGAATTTGTTTTCATCAACTGATTTTGTTCTATATTACTGGGCCCGTTATATATAAAAGCAACGAGTTTTCATTTTTCTGCGCAAGTGCCTATTTTCCCCTCAGTGTTGCAGGACCTCAACCATTAACTGTTTCACGTCTTACATGAATTAAAAAATCAGTCAAGACAGTTTTTGGCCCATTTCTGCCTGAGAGAAAGTAGAGACATTTCTGGCTTTTTAAATCTGCCAATTAAACATGGATGAAAATGCTCCGCCCATCAAATATCAAAACCGGGCTACATGACCGACATGATAATCGTGAAACGGGTAAGCAAAATCGGATGGGTTAAAAGCCCCTTGATTTTTATTTTGCCACCGAAAATCATCGCCAGTACT